>CADBIU010000080.1 GCA_902794825.1 uncultured Lachnospiraceae bacterium | reverse complement strand
TGTTGTGCGAAAAAGCACCGTTTCTGGCCATGATATTGGGATGCCTGATCGCTTTAGTGGTTATAGGTATACCCAGTGCGTTGGCAGGGAGTTCATTCGTTGGGCAGATCATTTCATGCATAGCAGCGGTAGTCTTTTTGATCGGATTTAACAGATGGTTCGCGCCTGAGTTCAAGGGCGTTTTTAAAGCGGGCATTTCTGCCGGGGAAATGCTCATTATATCTTTACCGTTTATATTCGAGTTAGTGCTCACATATGCTGCGTCGGTTTTTGATAGCGGATTCTATTTCAATCCTACATTGCTCAGCCTGTCTATGGCTTTGGGTGCGGGCTTTTTTGAGGAGACCATTTTCAGAGGCGTTACCATTCCGCTCGCGATGAGGTATCTTAAGAGCAAAAACAGAATGTATATTATTGTAGGTATAACCGCCTTGATCTTCGGTATCCTTCACATAGGAAACATCGTTCAGGGGGCTAACCCCACGATGGCCGTGATACAAGGCATTTCAACAATCTTCGGCGGTTTCTTATATGCCGCTGTATATCTGAGGTCCGGCAGTATTCTGGTTCCGATTTTCGCACATGCTCTGTATGATTATATGTGCTTTGTGACAGATCCTACTCTGGATAACGGCATTATGACTTCAGGAACAGTTACGATCGGCGTAATTCTCAGCGTTGTTGTTTTCGTCATCGCCGGTATCTGGAGCCTGTATTTGATCCGCCCTGCTATGAGGGACAAAATACAGACTTTATGGAATGAGAAGTGGGGAATCGAGTAAACGGTACCTGGTACTTTGTGACAGACCTTCGTCATGAACTGCACATGTATCCGGAATTATCCATGCAGGAGAGGGAAACGGCTGAGCGGATCAAGACGTTTTTGCAAGATAACACTCACTTCCGGATCATTGACAGAGGGAACTGGTTTTACGCATTTAAAGAGGGGCGAAAACCCGGTCAAAAGATCGCGTTTCGGGCGGATATGGATGCCCTGCCGATCACAGAAGATGACGCCCTGAGCTATCACTCGAGGAATGCCGGCGTTTCCCACAAATGCGGGCATGATGGACATTGCGCGGCGCTATGCGGACTTGCTCTGGAACTTGATGCAAAAGAAACCGATTCGGATATATATCTTATATTCCAGCCGGGGGAGGAGACCGGGAGCGGGGCGCTATTTTGCCGGGAATTGATCCGGGAAGAGGGCATCACGCGAATATTCGCTTTTCACAACCTGGGCGGCTACCCGGAAGGGAGTATCGTTTATCGCCGTGGGCTTACGCAGCCGGCATCGGAAGGGCTTCGGATCTGCTTTGAAGGGAAGGCGTCCCATGCCAGCGCGCCGGAAGAGGGAATGAATCCTTCCGGCGTGATCGCACGGGTCATACTGAGGGCTGAGGAATTGGCCGAGGATCAGTCTGACGGGATGCTGCTTTGCACGATTACCGGTATCAGACTGGGCACGGGGGACTTTGGAATCTCGCCCGGTGATGGGGAGATCAGCATTACCCTGCGCGCCGAAAAAGAAGACCGGATGAAGAATCTGGAGCGGCAGATCGTCAGCTATGCGGAAGAGGAAGCGAAGAGGTTTGGCCTCCGGACCAGCCACTCTATTCACGACTATTTCCCGGAGACCAGGAATGATGAGCAGTGTCTTGAGGCGGCCATCCGTGCTGGGTCTGATCTGGGCATGAACGTAATTCCCATGAAGGATATGTGGAGAGCCTCCGAGGACTTCGGCTGGTATCTGAAAGAGTGCCCGGGTGCGATCATATACATAGGCAGCGGGGAGGACTATCCTCCACTGCATACTGTCGGATACGACTTCAACGATAGGATTTTGGAAAATGCTGTCGATTTGTTCACAGCACTTGCAGAGAACTATGAAACCCACTTATGGAGAAGGTAATGGAATTGCTTGGTCAGACTAAGTTTGGAATCCGTGTGATGACGATAGACGATTATGAGAAGGTCTATTCGCTTTGGATGTCGTGCAAGAACATGGGCTTCAACAATCTGGATGATTCGCGGGAAGGAATTGCAAAATATCTAAAGCGCAATCCTTCGACATGCTTTGTTGCTGAGCAGGGCGAAAATATTGTTGGCGTGATCCTTTCCGGTCATGATGGGCGCAGAGGCTTCATACATCATTTGGCAGTTGCGGAGAACTGCAGGAGACAAGGCATTGCGACAGAGTTGCTGGAGTGTGCAGTGTCGTCGCTTGCCGCTGAGGGGATTAATAAAGTCGCTCTGTTGGTGTTCAATAGGAATGAAGCAGGAAATGCGTTCTGGGAGAAGAATGGGTTTACGTCGAGAGAGGACCTGGTATATAGAAACAAAGCGCTGGTGGAAATGGTTAGGATTGATACGTGAGCCTGGAGCAGAAATATGACGCTGGAACGGATTACGAAAAAGAATATTGATTACGCAATTCAGATCCAGGAGGAGCTCTTTCCCGGGGAAAGCGGAAGAACTAATTTCGAGGAATCCATAGATGAGAGTTCCGGCTATGAGTACTTCCTGCTTTATGAAGACGGCGCTTGTATCGGCGTGATAGGAATATACAGTTATCCTGAGGATCAAAATAGCGCCTGGCTTGGGTGGTTCGGTATCAGGGAAGGATTTCGAAGAAAAAAGTTCGGTACAACCGCACTAAAAGCATTTGAAGAGATGGCGGCGGCCAGAGGATACTTGTTTGCCCGTTTGTATACGGACGCTGTGAATAATGATGCGGCGATTGCCTTTTACAAAGCTAATGGTTATATTGATGAGCCCTATCAGAACCCGCAGGATACGGCTTGCATGAAGTATAGAACTGTGATTTTTTCTAAGCCGTTGACGTCCAGGCCGTTGGAGTTTTGGAACAACAGAAGTATTCACCTGACGGAGCAAATTGCCAAACAGGAGGGTAACTGTGATGATCAGAAATATCATATTTGACATGGTGGGCGTACTGATGCGGTTTAACACAGAGTCGTATATCGAAGAGCACCATTTGTCTGAAGCGGATGTGGCTATCCTCAGGAAAGAAGTCTTTCGCTCCCTGGAATGGGCGAGGCAGGACAGAGGCACTATTTCTACTGAGGAGGCTGAGCGGAGCATATGCGACAGAGTGCCGCCGCATCTGTGTTTTGCCGTACATGATCTGCTCTACCGGGAAGGCAGGAAAATCGTCCCGGTCGATGGAATGCGGGAGCTGCTGCAGGATTTAAAAGACAGGGGATTTCGTTTATTTGTTCTCTCAAATTCGTGCGTGCATTGGCGCAGTTTTTGGGAAGAAATCCCGGGCCATGAGCTGTTCGAGGATATCGTGATCAGCGCGGAGGTCGGCCTGGTCAAGCCGCAGCCGGAAATATTCCGGCTGGCATGTGAGAGATTTGGAATCAGTGCGGGGGGGAATCAGTTTTCATTGATGATACCCCGGCCAATGCGGAGGCGGCCTATTATGTCGGCATGCAGGCAGTGGTGTTCCACGGCGATACCGCGGAATTGCGACAGGAGTTGGAGAAGGTCATAGCTGAATAAGAAAGAAGTTAAACTATACAATAAGGAATACTACAACTATGAGAGTATACATTGATTTTGACGACGTAATCTGTGAAACAGCAAAACATTTTTGCTGCATTGCAAAAGAATTATTTGATATTGACTTGCCATACCAGGAGGTTCAGTTCTTCAATCTGAAAAAGTCTTTTGACTTGGACGATGCTCAGTACGAGGAATTGATGAAGGCGGGGCATCTGCCGCAGACGCTGCTGGCTTATGAGGAGACGCCGGGCGCTTCTGAAATCATCAACAAGTGGGTGGATGAAGGACATGAGGTTTCCATTGTTACCGGAAGACCCTTCGATTCTTATGAACCATCTAGAAGATGGCTGGATGAACACGGCCTGGAGCGTGTGCCCTTGTATTGCGTAGACAAGTATGGCCGCGAACAATTTACATCGGACTTCACATTCAGCATGACTTTGGAACAGCTCTACGGCATGACCTTTGACTTCGCGGTCGAGGACTCACCGGCTGCTTTTGAGCACGTTTTACATTTTGATAATTGTAAGGTGGCAATCTTTAACCGTCCTTGGAATGTGAAGGCGGAGCTGCCCAATGAGAATTTTGTGAGATGCGCGGATTGGGATGAGATTGACAGAGTGTTCAGGGCTGGGGTCTGACCCCCTGGGGAGCAAAAATGATCGACATTGCAGGAATCGTACAGCAAGCGCTTGGCAAAGAGACCGTTGCGGGCGGCGTGCGCCTCGTGTCAGGCGGGGATATCAATGACGCGTATCTGGTGACGCTGGCCGACGGGCAGAAGGTTTTCCTTAAGGTCAATACGCCCGGGAACGCTGCCTTTTTCAGCGCCGAGCAGGAAGGACTTGCCGCCATCAGGAAAACAAATGCGATCGGGGTGCCGCAAGTGATTGCGACAGGCGTGTTCACAGGCGATGGGTCTGCAGCAGGCAGGTTTACAGGCGATGAGCCTGCAGCAGGCAGGCCAAAAGATTGCTCTTTCCTGATCATGGACTATCTGGAGGCCGGACCGAGGAAATCTGATTTTTGGGAGCGGTTTGGAAGACAGCTGGCTGCTATGCACAGGGCGCAGACCGATGAGTGGACGCCTGGCGGCAAATATGGCTTTACGCAGAACAATTTTATCGGCGCAGGGAAGCAGAACAACTCTATCTGTGACAGCTGGATCGACTTTTTCAGGGAGTACAGATTGGAGCGGCAGTTTAAACTGGCGGGGCTGTATTTTGACTCTTACGGACGGAAAGCAATGCTGAGCCTGCTGGACCATTTGGAGGAATATCTTGTGGAACCGGAATATCCGTCGCTGCTGCACGGAGACCTGTGGGGCGGCAATTTCGTCACGGGGCCGGACGGAGGCGCGTGGCTGATTGATCCGGCCGTTTACGTGGGGCACGCAGAGGCGGACCTCGCGATGACTGAATTGTTCGGCGGTTTTGCTCCGGCGTTCTATGGCTCATATAAGGAGGTGAGCCCGCTGCTGCCGGGATATGCGGACAGGCGGGAACTCTACAACCTGTATCACTTGCTGAATCACCTGAACTTGTTCGGAGAGGGGTATTATGGGGAAGTGATGCGGATCATCAGGAGATTTGGAAAGGCGGGGTCTGACCCCTGCTGACAGATATATGAATATCAGATGCTGTTGTTGTGTTGATCACATGGGGGGAGAGAAAGTTATGGCATTAGAACAGATCAAAGGAAAACTCATTGTATCATGTCAGGCGCTGCCGCATGAGCCGCTGCATTCAAGCTATATCATGTCCAGAATGGCGGTTGCCGCGATGGAAGGCGGAGCTGCCGGAATACGCGCGCAGTCCGCTGAGGACATAAACGCGATCGCGCAGGTGTGTCCTCTGCCGATCATCGGGATTGTGAAGCGGAATTATGACGACAGCGATATCTACATTACGCCGACTATGAAGGAAATCGAGGAACTCCTCTCGACCAGAGCAGAGATCATTGCGATGGACGCGACATGCAGAAAGCGGCCGGGCGGCGTTTCCACAAAAGATTTGGTCGACCGGGTTCATGAGGCCGGCCGCCTTGCTATGGCAGACTGCTCGACTTTTGAGGAATGCCTGGCTGCTCAGGAGACGGGCTTTGATATTGTCTCCACCACGCTGAGCGGCTATACAGAGTATTCTCCGAAGCTGGAAGGGCCGGATTTCGACCTGATCCGCAGATGCGCTGACGAGCTGTCTGTCCCGGTGATCGCGGAGGGAAGGATCCATTACCCGGAGGAATTAAAGATGGCCTTCGAGTGCGGCGCGTTCAGTGCCGTCGTTGGAGGCGCAATTACAAGGCCTCAGGAGATAACGGCGAGGTTTGTAAGCAGTATTGCGAAGAATCCCAATGGAGGGCTCGGGTGATGAAGAAAACGGATTCGGTGATAGCGCGCAGCCTGGAGCACTTTGGCAATAATGACCGCCGCATCCCGTATTATAAGCTGATGCTGGAACAGAGTCTGGATGACATTAAGGAGAAGGATCTTCCTTCGGAATATCATTACGAGAACTACGCGCCGGGAGATAAAGCAGCCTGGATCGCAATAGAGAAGTCTGCCAAAGAATTTACGACCGATGAAGCAGGAGATGCTGCATGGTCAAAATATTTTGCCCCCTATGAGAAAGAACTCGGAAACAGAATGTTCTTTGTGGCAGATTCTTCCGGGCGGAAACTGGCGACGGCATCGGCATATTTTGACATATATACCGGAGACGACGGGGAGACCGGATGGCTCCACTGGGTCGCCGTTCACAGCGATGCCCAGGGCAAGGGCCTGTCTAAGCCTTTGATCTCGCATGTGCTCGCCCACATGAAGAAGCTCGGATACAAAAGAGCTGTAATTCCGACGCAGACAAATACGTGGCTCGCCTGCAAGTTATATCTTGATCTGGGATTTGTCCCGACGAAGGAAAATGCGCAAAGCAGCAGGATGGGGTGGCGCATAATCAGGACTTTGACGGATCACCCGACCCTGGACGAATTCGAGCCGGTCGATGACCTGCTTGGCGCGATTTGAAGGACTTTTTGAGGGTGAAGTGCATCATGAGTTGGATAGTAAAGCGCATTCAGGAGGATGACTTTGGCTGCGAGGAGCGGCCGGACGATGCGAAGGTGAAAGTGTTGGTGACGCTGGCTGACGAGAACGGGCAGGAGCGGCTGATCCGTGTGGAAGATGACTGGCTGTATGTCAACGGGATCGACGAGGGGAGCAGCTGGCCGGAAGGGGAGAACATAGATGGCAGGAGTATTGTTGCATTTGGCGATGGGAGATCCGCAAAAGACTGATCCCGATAATACGGCCTATAATGCCTCATTCAAAAAAGCATATACGCTCGGGCTTCTC
>CADBIU010000079.1 GCA_902794825.1 uncultured Lachnospiraceae bacterium | reverse complement strand
TGGATCTTCACGACATCGACCGTACCCGGATCACGGGAGCGATCATTGCCTCTGTAGTTCCTCCGATCACAGCTATCATGACCGAGGCACTGGGCAAGATCATGTCCTGCAATGTCAAAATAGTGGGGCCCGGTCTCAAGAACGGTCTCAAGATCTGCATGGACAATCCGGCACAGGTCGGCGCTGACCTGATCGTCGCCGCAGTGGCGGGCGTCCGGGATTATCCCTGTCCCCAGATCCTGATCGATATGGGAACAGCGACGACTATTACCGTTGTCGACAAAGATAAGAATTACCGCGGCGGCATGATCCTTCCGGGACTGAGGGTCTCCCTGGATTCCCTCACTTCCAGGACCTCACAGCTCCCCCGGATCAGCCTCGATCCGCCCAAACGCCTCATAGGCACCAACACGAATGACTGCATGAAGAGCGGCATCCTCTACGGAAGCGCCTCCATGCTCGACGGAATGATCGAACGCATCGAAGAAGAAATCGGTATGAAGACGACCGTTGTCGCTACCGGAGGGCTTGCCAACGCCATTGTCCCTTTGTGCAAGCACGAGATCATTCCGGATGATGATCTTCTTCTTCGCGGTCTTCGCTACATTTACGAGAGAAACAGCTGACCGCATCTCTTTGTAAGGAAGGAGCAACTACTATGCTGAAAGGTAAGACGATCCTGATCGGCGTCACAGGGAGTATCGCCGCCTATAAGGCCGCGGATCTCGCCAGCCGCCTTATGAAGCAGCACGCGCAGGTCCATGTGATCATGACGGAAAATGCGGCGAAGTTCATCTCTCCTATTACGTTCGAGACCCTCACAAGCCGCAAGTGCATCACCGACACCTTTGACAGGAATCATCCTATCGAAGTGGAACATATATCACTTGCCAAAAAAGCGGATCTAGCCATTATTGCCCCCGCGACAGCTAACATCATAGCCAAGATGGCTTACGGAATAGCAGACGATATGCTCTCGACTACTCTCCTCGCCTGCACCTGCCCGGTCCTCGTCTCTCCCGCCATGAACACGAGAATGTACGAACATCCGGCAACCCAGGCCAATCTCGCTGTGCTTAAGGAACGGGGCGTGAAGATCATTGAGCCCTCCAGCGGACATCTCGCCTGCGGAGATGAGGGCAAGGGCAAGCTTCCGGATCCTGCAGTCCTGGTTGACAGCATCCTGCTGGAGATCGCCTGTGAAAAAGATCTCGCGGGGAAGAAGGTTCTTGTAACTGCAGGTCCTACTCAGGAAGCCATAGACCCGGTCCGTTTCATCACAAATCACTCCAGCGGCAAGATGGGCTATGCCATCGCTCATGCAGCCGCCCTTCGCGGCGCCGAGGTCACACTGGTGTCAGGGCCTGTCTCCCTCACTCCTCCCGCAGGAGTGAAGCTGGTCCCGATCACATCCGCGCGCGACCTCTTTAATGCTGTCACCGCAGTCTCCGATCAGCAGGACATCATCATCAAGGCAGCCGCCGTCGCCGATTACCGGCCGGCCGCAGTCAGCGATGAGAAGATCAAAAAGGCTGACGACGACCTGAGCCTGAACCTGGAGCGCACAGAGGATACCCTGCAGTATCTGGGACAGCACAAGCGTGCGGGCCAGATCCTTTGCGGATTTGCCATGGAGACTTCAGATCTGGAGAACAAAGCGAGAGGGAAGCTTGCGAAGAAGAATCTGGACATGATCGTGGCCAATAATGTCAAAGTCGCCGGAGCGGGCTTCGGCACAGACACTAATGTAGTGACATTTATTACTCCTGATGACACACAGCAGCTGGAGATCATGACTAAGGAGAATGTTGCCATGAAACTGCTGGACCGGCTCATCACACTTTGAAAATATACTTTGAAAAAGAACTGCCGCACTGAGAAAAAAATCTCTTGTGCGGCAGTTTTTATCATCGTACGCAAAAGGATATGCCGCTCCAGCATGGGTCAAGGGCAGTCCGCACTTGCGTATTATCCTTATTATGTTAATATTTAAATGTATTATTGTTTATATTGTTTGTTAAAAAAGACCCGGCGTCCGACTGCTGTTTAGGGAGTAGGCATATCTGTGGACGCGAGCCTTTTTTAACACTGTCATTATAAACCTATAATGTTCATTTTTCAAAACCTTTTAAGTTATTAAATAATAGTAGTTAAGTCTCTATAATTCTCTCATGGAGTACTTGCAATGAGTGATTATAAAGCAGCGATCGGAAAAAGAGTTTCGACTCTGAGAAAAATGAATGGAATGACACAGGAGAATCTTGCCGAGTTACTGGACTGTTCTGTCAAGCACATCAGTCACTCGGAGCGGGGAATCGCCCTTTTGTCCCTTGAGAAATATCTCTTTCTCAGCGACTATTTCGGCTGCAGCCTCGACTACCTGCTAAAAGGTTCATCACCTTCAGACGTTTCCTCCTCTCTTCCCACTCCCATATTGGAGATTCTGAGGCAGGACGAAAGTGAGGAACAGGAACTGCTTCTGGCATACCTGAATATGTACTCAAAAATAAGAAATATGCGCAAATAAAAAGCTGTGAAAAATGGGCGTCCCATTTTTCACAGCTTCTTTAATTTCTGCTTTTCTATCTTTTTACAGCATGTGAGCTCTCAGTTCCTCTCCGCTCATCGCGCTGAGGTATGCCGGAGCAATATCAAGAACTGTCTTACAGCCGCACTGGCCTTCCCGGTTGAGTCTGTATGCCGCTCTCGCGAACGCGACCAGAACGCTTCCTGTGAACTCAGGATTGGAATCCAGTTTGAGGGAATACTCGATAACATGGGTATTCTCATCATTTGCTCCCGTCACGCCGGAATACAGGACGCTTCCGCCGTGAGGAAGTCCGGCATGGTCCCTGGCCATCTCTTCTGCGGAAATGAAATGTACAGTGGTATCGTACTCATCAAAATAGTTAGGCATGGTCTTGATCTCATTCTCGATCCTTGCCAGATCAGCGCCCTCTGCTGCCACGACAAAGCACTCTCTTGTGTGCTTCTGCCTTGTGGTGAGTTCAGGAGCCTTGCCTGCGCGCACAGCCTCCAGGGCTGCGGGAACCGGAATAGTGTACTGTCTTGCGTCAAGCACGCCGTCAATCCTGCGCACTGCGTCGGAATGGCCCTGGCTGACGCCTTTGCCCCAGAATGTGTAAGGTGTCCCTCCGGGAAGCACAGCGCTCGCATATACTCTGTTCAGAGAGAACATACCGGGATCCCAGCCGCAGGAAATGATGCCGATCTTGCCGGCTTTCTTCGCAGCCGCATCCACATCCGCAAAGTGCTCCGGAATGTGTGCGTGTGTATCAAAACTGTCGATAATATTGTAAAGAGCTGCGTATTTAGGTCCCTGAACGGGCAGGTCCGTTGCGCTGCCGCCGCAGAGGATCAGCACGTCCATAGGAACTTCCTGCTTCACAAGGACATCTTCCCCGTAAACTTTGACGCCGGGGGTCTTGATCTTAAGTCCCGCGGGATCGCGGCGGGTAAACACGCCGACGAGTTCCATATCGGGGTTGCGGCGGATCGCCTGCTCAACGCCTCTGCCAAGGTTTCCGTAACCGAAAATTCCTACTCTGATTGCCATGTCATTGTCCTCCATATATTTTGTATACAATAATACTAAAAGACTATATCATGATGAAGTGTCCGCTGACAAGTGAATTTCATTCACAATCAGCAAAATGTTCGCCGCATTACATCACGACGTTGATCTGCTTCCCCTCCATCCAGCTCTGCAGGTTCTCAAATACAATCTTAGCCCGAAGGCTCATGGACTCCTTAGTCGCAAATGCTACATGCGGTGTCACAAGCACGTTCGGCGCATGCAGGATCGGCGACTCGACGTCCAAAGGCGGCTCCTTGTCGAAGACATCGATTCCGGCACAGGCGATCACGCCCTTGTGAAGCGCCTCCGCGAGGTCCTCCTCGACCACGACCGGTCCGCGCGCTACGTTGATGAACATCGCAGATGTCTTCATCATGGCAAGTTTCTTCGCGTCGATCATCCCTCTCGTGGAATCGTTCAGCGGGCAGTGCAGCACGACGATATCTGACTTCGCCAGCAGTTCTTCCTGCGGCACCTGCTTCACATAGGGAGGTACTTCCTTGTGGATCGTCCTGCTCTGTGCCAAAATATCGCACCCAAAAGCGTGGAACAATTCTGCCGTGCGGCTTCCAATCTTACCCAGACCTATAATACCGACTGTCTTGCCCTTGAGCTCCCAGCCGACCAGTCCGTCCTTGGTCTTACCATCGCGGCACCTGCCTTCTACTTCGCGCATATTGCGTGCCAGGGACAGAACCATGCCGAGTACCAGCTCTGAAACCGCCTCATTGGAGTAGCCGGAGGCGTTGCTCACCGCGATCCCTCTCTCTTTTGCCGCCTCAAGCCCCACATGGTCGACGCCTGTAAAAGCGATATCTATAAACTTCAGGTTCGGGCAGGCGCGCAGCACCTCTGCGCTCATGGGCATATTGGCCAGGATCATCGCGTCCGCGTCCCCCGCTTCTGCGATCAGCGTGTCTTTATCCGATGTTTTGGCAAAAGATTCAAAAACCACGCCTTTTTCTTCAAAGGGCTTCTGACACTCTTTCAGTTCCTGCTCGGAAATTCCGAGAGATTCCATGATTACAACTTTCATCGGTTTTCCTCCGTCTTGTTTGTGCTATAATAGTTCAAATTGTATTTTATTCTCATTTTCCGCGAAAGGAAACTACTAATATGACTAAAGCAGACAAACTCCTTGTACAGGACATCCATAATATTCTCGATAACGGCTACAAAGACGTAAATCCCCGCCCCAGATATGAGGACGGAACCCCCGCCTACACCATCAGCGTCAACCATGTGATGCGTAAATATGACCTGAGCAAAGGCGAGTTCCCCATCTGCACGCTGCGCCGTCAGGCCTGGAAAACCGGCATCCGCGAGATCTTCACCATTTACCAGCACCCGACAAATGTCCTCTCCGAGATGAGAGAACTGGGCGTCACCTGGTGGGATCCCTGGGATATCGGCGACGGCACGATCGGACAGCGCTACGGCGCCACTGTCAAGCGCTATGACCTTATTCATAATCTGATCGAGGATATCAAAAAGGATCCTTACGGCAGAAGAAAAGTGGTCTCTCTCTGGCAGGAAACTGATCTTCACGAGACCAAAGGCCTCGCTCCCTGCGCTTTCTTAACCATGTGGAATGTCCGCGGAGAATACCTCGATATGAGCATGATCCAGCGCAGCGGCGATATGCTCACAGCTTCCGGCGCGGGCGGTATCAACGAGATCCAGTACGCCGCGCTTCTTATGATGATCGCGAAAGTGACCGGCTATGAGCCCGGCGTGTTCACACATTTCGTAGCCAACGAACAGATCTATGACCGCCACATGGACAACGCGCAGGAAATGCTGCGCCGCGCAGATGTCATGGCAGATGATTCGCAGCATCCTGTCCTCGTTCTTAACAAGGAAAAAGGCTGCCGTTTTGAAGATATCACGATCGATGACTTTGAAATGCAGGATTACAATCCTATGAAGCCTCAGCTGACATTTGAGCTGGGAATCTGAAGAAACAGCCGCGCCTGTCCGGGCGCGGCTTTATTCATCCGATTGTAATTTCATATTGTCGCGCCCAGGTGCTGAATGCTGAGGGCTGCCGCCTCAAGTCCCGCCTCGCAGCATCCCCTGAAGTCCGCTCCGCGGAGCAGCCCGTCCATGAATCCCGCGACCAGATTATCTCCGGCACCCGTTGTGTCCACCACAGGAACTTTCAGTGCGGGGAGCATGAAGCGTTCTCTGCTCTCAGCGTCCGCCGCGAATATCCCCTGTTCTCCGGCCTTGATCACCACATGGCGTATTCCTTTATCTATCAGCGCCCCGGCCATTTCTTCATAGTTCCCGTCTATGCCGGTCAAAAAAGCGGCTTCCGTATCGTTCGGGAAAAAGTAGTCAATCATAGGCAGTACCGGCTCAAGGTCGCGCAGCGACATGCTGCGGAATGTCGGTATTTTGGTATCCGCGCAGACGATCGCGCCGCTCTCATGCGCCGCCCGCACCATGCTGCAGACAACATCCGGCTGATCCAGCGGTGCACGGAACAGGCTGGCAAATGACACTATTTTGGCTCCGTTCATCACTATGGAGCGCACATATTCCGGATCCGGCGTATATCCCGGCAGAAGCGAAGCGGCGCTTGTGACCGAGCTGCGGCTCCCGTCCAGTTTGACGAACATATTCGCCACAGGCGTAACCAGCCCGCGCACTACAGTCACTCCGCCCGTCTCCAGTCCTCTTCGGGCCGCCTCATTGGCTACAAATCTGCCCGCCAGGTCATCACCGACCGCGCACACAAGCGCGGCTCTTCGACCCATGGATGAGAGCACGAAGGACTCGTTGACTGCGTCCCCGCCCAGGTTGAGCGTAATGCTCTGCGCGCGCGTCTTCCCCATTCCCAGGGGATCACCTTCCACACCTCTTGTTATGCAATCTACCACTGCCTGTCCGATACAGACGACCGAAACCGCTGCCTTCTTATCTTCTGTCCCTTTTTCATCCGTTCTCATTGCCGTCTGTCCTCTGTAGAAAAACAAATGTTTATTTTCATATTCTTATGATAGTATTAGAAAGTCAAAAAATACAGATTTTTGTATTGTATTACGGGAGTTTTCTATGGATTTAGCAAGTATTCTCACTCAAATCGACGCTGATGAATATCTTCCGTGCAGCGGCCGCCCTTATGGTCTTCATCGGCGCAGGAAACAGCCTCGACGTGGCCTGGAGCCTTGCCGATATCACTATGGGCCTGGAAGCTGTCGTCAACATTATAGCGATCGTTCTGCTCGGAAATATTGTTTAGAACATAACAGATCCCCGGAGGTCTTATAAGACTTCCGGGGATCTTTGTATATGCGTTGTTAATGATCTCCTGATATGACACTCAGCTGATCTGCTTCCATGTCATAAAGTTGCTTTGTTTGTTGTCAATAAAACTTATGATATAGGGTGACTT
>CADBIU010000078.1 GCA_902794825.1 uncultured Lachnospiraceae bacterium | reverse complement strand
CCGATCATCGCCCATGTCTCAGGACTGAGCATATCCGGTCACCTCCTCCACATCAAGGCCGCGCTCGATCAGATAGCTGATCATGCGCTCCTGAATCTCTCTGTCGGCGGGAAGGCCGAGGATCATCTCTCCTCTCGCCACTCCGTGCACATCCTTCGTATCCGCCCTCAGAATGTTGACGGGCGTTCCCATAGTCAGCACCATATTGGCGATGACCGGTTCAAAAGATGACTGCGTCCCGAATACTATGCGGATCCTGCGGTCCTCGTGGAGCAGCTCAACTGTTCCGGCCGCGTTTTCCTCCATAGTCCACTCGTCGGGATCCTTGCCCTCGATGATGAGCTGCTTCGCCGCCCTGGACTTGGGATGTGTAAAGATCTCCTCCACGAGGCCGTTCTCCACAAGGCTTCCCTTCTCAATGATCGCCACGTTGTTGCAGATCTCCCGCACTACGGACATCTGGTGCGTGATGATGATGATCGTGATTCCCGTCTTCGCGTTGATCTTTTTGAGCAGGTCAAGTATAGAAGCCGTTGTCTGCGGATCCAGCGCGCTGGTCGCCTCGTCGCACAGAAGGATCTTGGGATCACAGGCCAATGCCCTTGCGATCGCCACTCTCTGCCTCTGACCGCCCGAGAGCTGGGCGGGATAGGCCTTTTCCTTATCTTCAAGGCCGACTGTCTTAAGCAGTTCCCTGGCCTTTACAACCGCGTCCTTTTTTCTGATCCCCTGTATCTGCAGAGGGAAACACACATTATCGATCACTGACTTCTGCATCAGCAGGTTGAAACTCTGAAAGATCATACCTATGCTGCTGCGAAGCGCTCTCAGTTCTCTGTCCGAGAGACTGCCGAGGTCCTGGCCCTCGGCAATGACCTGCCCGCTCGTGGGGACCTCCAGATAATTCAGGCACCGGACGAGCGTGCTCTTTCCCGCGCCGGACATACCGATTATTCCGTAAATATCACCTTTTTCAATGGACAGATTAATGTCCCTGAGCGCATCCACCTGTCCCTCTTTGGTCGTGAAGGTCTTGCTCAGATGTTTTACTTCTACGATCTGCGGCATTATCTCCTCCTCATAAGATCAGCAGGAAATCTGTATTCTCTGTTCCCTGCCGTTAAGATTCCAATACCTAAAGTTTAAACACTTCCTCAGGAAAGTCAATAGCGCGGTAGATGTCAAGATCCTGACTATATCCATATAAAAAACAGACAGAACGGCGTGGGATTCCCGGTACCGGACTGTCTGTTTTTTGACGTGTTTATGCTCAGACTCACCCTGAGATCATTTTTCTTTTTTCTTCTTTCTCACCGCTTTGACCCGTCTCACGATCAGATACAGCACACCTGCAGCTGCCACAGCAGCCAGGAGCCATCCCCAGACCGGCATATTTTTGAGATTGTAGCATCGCACATTGATCCACATCTGGTTGATCGCTGCTGTCTGCTTCTCATCAAAGCATGTCATGATCGATGACCTGCGCATGACGTCATCCGGGGGATAAGCCGCGTAGAGCTGTCTCTCCAGCATCTCCACAGGCGCCTCAATCACATATTCTCCTTTGGCTCCATCCTCGTCAAAAAAGTACCCGAGGTCATACTCCTGCGTCTCTTCGGCGTCGTCCTCCGCGCTGTAGTTGTAATCCGCGTACTCAAAGACCGTGGGATCATCGCCTCCCGAAATGACCGAAGTATACCCGATGTAATACATGTTGCGGACGACGTTGTCCGGTCTTGAACAGAAGTTAATAAAAGCCTCCGCCGCGTGCTGTTTGGCTTCGCTGTCCCTGATCCCGTTTTTGAGCATCACCCATCCGTCAAAATAGATATTCGTGCTCTCCATGGGAACGGCGAACGCGAGATCAAAATCGTCCTCCGCGGCCTGATCAAGCGAATAAACTCCGTCGCCGGACCACTGATAGTTGGCCACTACCTTGCCAGTGATCATATCCGATTTTCCCGAATCTGTCTCAAAGGAGTAGACATTGTCCTTGCACATCTGCAGATAGTCCTGGACCTGAGCGATCATCTCCGGGGAAGTGTCGTTCATCTCCTCTTCGAGCCTCTTCGCGTAATCCGGATCGGAAGTAAATTCCGGCGATGTAAGAAGGTCTGCCTTGATCGCTCCGACAGCGGCAAAATAGGAATCTCTTACGTTGTCCTTGATAGTGACCTGCCGGCTGTATTTTGGATTGCTCAGGATCTTCCAGGTCGAGGCCTCTTCTCTGTCTACGATCTCCGGATTGTACACGATTCCCGTAACTCCCCACATATACCCGGCCGCATAGCGGCTCCAGGGCTCTCCGCCGATCTCATGTTCATCAAAGATCTTTCTTATGTAGGGTGAGACGCCTTTGATATAGTAGTTGTTTTCCACTTCGGGATCAAAAAATTCCTCAGAGAGCGGTACTGTCTGCCCTTCTCTCATCAGTTTCATGATCATGTATTCCGAGGGGCAGACAAGGTCGAACTCATCGCCCAGGGTAAGCATATTGTAGAGGTCCTCATTGGTTCCGAAAGTGGAATACTCCACTTTTACCTTCACGCCGTAGTTCTCTTCGTACCACTCCTCAAAGTCCTCGACCATGGAATTTTCACCGATGATATCGCCGGATTCCAGTTCGATCGTCTCCTCCTCGTCCCAGTCTCCGAGATCGATGTATTCCTCCCAGTTGCAGACCCTGAGAACGACCTCTGCCTCATCCCTGCCTGCCGCCAGCGCATCCGCGGGCACAGCCATAAATACTCCGGCGATCGTCGTCACTGCAACAGCAGCAGCGGCCGCTGCTGCGGACAGAGATCTGAATGCTCTTCCGGTGGAAAGCCTGCTGTTTCCGTTATTCTTTCGCATGGCTTCCTCCTTCCTTCTGCAGAGCTCTGACATTCATTCCTATTACGATCAGCACCACAACGGCAAAGATTACGGTTGACAGAGCCCAGAGAGCAGTCTTGATCGTCGTCTGGGATCCCTTTGTCGCGTTGACTACATAAGTACTGATCGTGTCAAACATCGCGGGCTTTGTATAGGTTGAGATAAAATAGTCATCCAGAGACAGCGTGATCGCCAGTGCGAACCCGGAGACGATGCCGGGCACGATCTGCGGGATCACGATCTCAAACAGAGCGGTGAGCGGTGTCGCGCCGAGATCCAGCGCGGCCTCGTAAATACTGGAATCCATCTGTTTGATCTTGGGCATTACGGACAAGAATACAAAAGGGGCGCACAGCGTAACATGGCCGGCCACCAGCGGTATGAATGTATCCTTGCTGATATGAAATACTACCACCAGCAGAATACAGATGGAGAAACCTGTCACGACGTCCGCGTTGACTACGGGGACCTGGTTCAGTGAACCGATCAGTGTGGAGACCCTTTTCCCGGAATAAAATGCTCCGATCGCGCCCAGTGTTCCCAGAACAGTCGCGATCGCTGCGGATCCCAGAGCCAGAAGCAGCGTTCCGCGGATCATATCTGTCAGTTCCGGCGTCGTGAACAGCGTCACATAGTTCTGCAGGGAAAAGCCCCTGATCGCGCCGATCTGAGTGGCGCTTGTAAAACTGTACACCGCCAGGATCAGGATCGGGAGATAGATAAACAGCAGCATGATAATAAGATACGCACGTTTCAATATTTTGACCATTACAGCAGCGCGCCTCCTCTCTCATTTTCCTCTCCGGGCTCCGTAGTGAGCAGGGTGAAGAGACAGATGATCGCCAGAAGGATCAGCGCGATCATGGATCCTCCGTGCCAGTTATAGGCGGAGAAATAGCTTCCGATGAGACTGCCCATGATGTAGGTGCTGTTGTACAGCATATCCAGGACGACATAGTTAGTCATAGCCGGCAGGAAGACCATGGAAACGCCGCTGACAATGCCGGGGACCGACAGGGGCAGCGTCACCTGCAGGAATGTGTGCAGGTCATCCGCGCCCAGGTCCATAGCCGCTTCGCGCAGCGCTCCGTCCAGTTTGGAAAGCGTTGTGTAGATCGGAAGGATCATAAAGGGCAGAAAATCATATGTGATGCCGACCACCGCGTTCGTGAAGGGATACCTGGCAAGATTGCCTTCAATCAGCGTCAGCACCTCTTTGAGCGCGGTAATACGCAGTGAAAAGTTGATCCACATGGGAAGCACAAAGACCATGACGATCACAGACTTCGTCTTGAGCTCACTCATAGCCAGTATATACGCGATGGGGTAAGCCAGCAGAAGGCACACAGCCGTCGTCACAAACGCGATCGCAAGACTGTAAAACAAAGTGCCCATAGTGTTGGGATCCGTGAAAAAGCCCGTCAGATTCTCCAGCGTGAACTGTCCCTGTCCGTTCGTAAAGGCGTAGATCACAATGACGATCAGAGGCGCCACCACGAAAAGCAGCAGAAAGACGGCATATGGAATTCCCAGATTCTTTCTTGAAAATCTCAATGTTATTCCTCCCTGTCTCTCATTATTTCTTCTTGATCGTGAATGTCATCTTATCTATAGGCATCAGGAGACTGACGCTGTCTCCGAGGTTCCACAGATACTCGTCGTTGACAACGAAATCCTGCTCGAGTTCCGTGTGAATGACGTAACTGTAGTGGTCGCCCTTGTAGATGAGGTTGCTGATAGTACCCTTGACAAGTCCCGCGTCCTGATCGTCCGTCATCTGGATATCACTGGGGCCGATCGCCACCTGAATGCGCACGCGGCCCGGATCGACAGCCTCTCCGTTGGCATCCTGGAGCGTTCCGTCTTCTCTTCTGGAACTGCCCTTGATGATCTTCGTCACGCTGGTATCCAGAAGATGCTCATTGTACTCAAGTTTGAAATCCTTATTGATATCGGCGAAGAAGAAGTTAGTGTGATCCTCCGCGAGCATGATGTGGATGTTGTCGGGCTCCACACGGATGCCGACATGATCTCCGACCTTAGCGGAGTGGACGGTCTGGCTCACGATCTCGTTCTTGCCGGAGAGAACAGTGATCTCATAGTGCATCCCCTTAAAGATCACGGAATCCACGACACCCTGTATCACGCCGAGCTCAGGTCTTGTCAGTTCCACATCCTCCGGCCTTACGACCGCTGTGATGTGAGTTCCCTCTTCATAGTCATCTACACATTCAAACTCACCGCCGCAGAATCTCGCGCGGAGTTTTCCTGTCATCATTCCGTTGAAAATATTGCTCTCTCCGATAAAGTCGGCGACAAAAGCGTTCATCGGCTCGTTGTAGATGTCCTCGGGAGTACCGATCTGCTGGATCTTTCCCTCATTCATGACGACGATCTTGTCCGACATCGTCAGCGCCTCTTCCTGGTCATGAGTGACATAGATAAAGGTGATGCCCAGCTTATCGTGCATGTCCTTGAGCTCGATCTGCATCTCTTTGCGCATCTTGAGATCCAGCGCGCCGAGGGGCTCGTCAAGAAGCAGGATCTCAGGCTCGTTTACCAGCGCGCGCGCAATAGCTATACGCTGCTGCTGGCCGCCTGAAAGCGTGCTGACGCTTCTCTCCTCAAAGCCTTCCAGATCCACTAGATCCAGAACTCTGCGCACCTTGCGCTCGATGACATCCTTGGGAGTCTTCTTCTGTTTGAGTCCGAAAGCGATATTATTGTAAATATTCATATGGGGAAACAGAGCATATCTCTGAAAGACCGTGTTGACCGGTCTCTTATACGGCGGAAGATCCTGAATCGATTTGCCGTTCAGCAGGATCTCACCGGATGTAGGCAGCGAAAAGCCCGCGATCATACGAAGTGTCGTTGTCTTGCCGCAGCCGGAAGGTCCAAGGAGTGTAACAAATTCTCCCCTCTTTACTTCCAGGTTGAAGTTGTCCACTGCCGTATAACCGTCCTCGTAGACCTTGGTGATCCCGCGCAGTTCAATAATGTTTGTGTTGTTCTCCATTCCCTTGTTCTCCATATGCGTTGGTTTTTGTTTGCTATGTTTGTTATCAAGCACCCCAAGTCCCTAATGCTCCGCATTCGGGACTTAGGGCGGACAGAGACGCTTCGCGTCTTGTCCGCCCCGGAAAAATGAATAAAAACGGTCAGATGAGCAAGCTCCTCTTCCCTTTTTTTATTCATTTTTCCGGGGTGCTGTTTTAATTAAAACTCTGGAGGAGTACTAATCCAGAGAAACTTGGCGGGTCTGCTGCCCGGATTTTCGATCCGGTGCTTCTGTGACGCCTGATAGTAGAAGCTCTCGCCGGACTTGATGTGATACACCTTGTCACCGAGCCACAGATTCAGCCTTCCGCTCATCAGATAACCGAACTCCTCGCCGTTGTGCGGCTTGTCCTCCTCAAGAGAGGAGTGCGGCTGGATCACCACCAGGAGCGGTTCCATCTGAAATCTCTGTGCTGTGGGCACGATCCACTGTCTGCTGTTGCCCTGTTCGTCCAGTTTTTCAAAATATTCCTTTTCCGTAAAAACGACCTGCTCCTCTTCATCCTTAAAGAATTCCGCGGGTGTCGTTCCCAGACACTCGATCAGATCCATCAGCGTCACTACAGAAGCGGAAACCTGTCCTCTCTCAAGCTGGGAAATGAATCCTTTAGTGAGTTCTGTACGGTCTGCCAGCTCCTGCTGGGTCAGCCCGTTGCGGTTGCGATGGTTCCTGATCCTTCTGCCGATATCAATGTTGATGCTGTCAGTATCCATTCTTATTGCCTTCCTCTCTGGTCCGTTCAGCGGCTTTTGTACTTGAGATTTGAGATAACGGATAATTCCAATAATTAACTGAAAATATTCTAATGCTAAACTTTCCGGCCCGATTTACAATTATACTATTACTAAACTTTGTGTCAATTATTACTTGGTTTTTTCTAAAGAAAATGTGAACTACCCACCGCCTACGCATAATCGCTAAGAGGCGGGGGCTTCGTGCCGCTTACGCGGTCACAGGGCAGACACCTGCCCGCTGTCCCGTTTGACCGGGATTACTTTTGTTTCTTCTGCGACTGGCACACAGGATATCCTTGTAGGTCACAGCTTTCACTGTTCCGTACAGATACCCGCAGTCCATTCCTTCCGGGAAGATCCGCCTGTCATATTTTCTTCCTGTGTTGGCGGCTCCGTTGATATCAGCGTTC
>CADBIU010000077.1 GCA_902794825.1 uncultured Lachnospiraceae bacterium | reverse complement strand
TGCAAGACGTGTCAAGAAAAACGTTGAACGCGGACAGGCGCACATCCAGTCTTCTTTTAACAACACAATCGTTACTCTGACAGACGCTCAGGGCAACGCACTGAGCTGGGCAAGTGCAGGCGGTCTTGGATTCAAAGGTTCAAGGAAATCTACTCCCTATGCAGCACAGATGGCAGCAGAGACAGCTACCAAGGCTGCGCAGATTCATGGACTGAAGGCAGTCGATGTATTTGTTAAGGGACCGGGTTCAGGAAGAGAAGCAGCGATCCGAGCACTCAACGCTAATGGTCTGGAGATCATCTCCATCACCGATGTAACTCCCGTTCCTCACAACGGATGCCGTCCGCCTAAGAGACGTAGAGTCTGAAAAAGTAAATTCTTCGGATCGCATACGATCCTCAGAATTAACTTTAGAAGGTTTGCTTCGCAAACCTTCAGGGTTATTATTGACAGCAAGGCAGCAAATGCCGCTTAGCATAATAGAAACATTAAATACTTGGAAGAAGGCACGCGAAAACGTGTTGTAAACAACAATCACGGCAGAGACCGTGACAGAAAGGAGCCATCATGGCAGTAGATAAGACACCAGTACTGAAAAGATGCAGATCCCTCGATCTGGATCCCACTTTCCTTGGCTATGACAAGAAGTCCAAGAGAACTCTGACCCGCAGAAGCCGCAAGATGAGTGAGTACGGCCTTCAGCTTCGCGAGAAGCAGAAAGCTAAATTCATCTATGGCGTTCTTGAGAAGCCTTTCAGAAATTATTATGAGAAGGCTGACAGAATGAAGGGCATGACCGGTGAGAACCTCATGACCATGCTTGAGAGCCGCCTTGACAACGTAGTCTTCCGTATGGGTTTTGCAAGAACCAGACGTGAGGCAAGACAGGTTGTCGGCCACAAGCACATTTTCGTCAACGGCAAATGCATCAATCTTCCTTCTTACCGCGTTAAAGCCGGTGATGTTGTAGAGGTTAAGGAAAGCTCCAAGTCTATCCAGCGCTTCAAGGATATCATGGAAGTAACGGCCGGAAGACTGACACCCGAGTGGGTAGTCGTCGACAAGGAAGCCCTCAAGGGCACCGTAAGCGCACTTCCCCGCAGGGAGCAGATCGATGTCCCTGTTGATGAGATGCTTATCGTCGAGTTGTATTCCAAGTAATACGATAAATACCTGCACTGCGCGGCGACGCGCAGGCAGGTTTATTACGCTTATATGTTGACGATGAGCCGCGCAAAGGAGGTATTCGCGTGTTTGATTTTGAGAGACCGAGCATCGAGGTCGTGGAGATCTCCGATGATAAGAAGTATGGCAGATTTGTAGTGGAACCCCTTGAGAGAGGCTATGGCATCACTCTTGGAAATTCCCTCAGAAGGATCATGCTTTCTTCTCTTCCCGGTGCAGCTGTAAGCCAGGTCAAGATTGACGGAGTACAGCATGAGTTCGGAGCTATTCCCGGAGTCAAGGAAGATGTTACTGAGATCATCATGAATATCAAAGGTCTTGCTATCAAGAACAGCAGCGAGACGAACGAGCCCAAGAATGCTTATATCGAGTATGAGGGCGAGGGCGTTGTCCGCGCTTCTGATATTCAGGTTGACCAGGACGTTCAGATCATGAATCCGGACCTTGTGATCGCTACACTCAGCGGAAAGGACACTAAACTGTTCATCGAGCTTACGATCACAAAGGGCAGAGGCTACATCAGCTCTGACAAGAACAAGACACCTGATACTAAGATCGGTGTTATCCCTGTAGATTCTATCTACACACCTGTAGAGAGAGTCAACGTCACAGTTGAGAATACGCGTGTCGGACAGCAGACTGACTACGATAAGCTTACACTGGATGTTACCACAAACGGCACGATCGGCCCTGACGAGGCAGTAAGCCTTGCAGCTAAGGTTCTGAGCGAGCACCTGAGCGTGTTCATCGACCTGTCCGAAAACGCCAAGACCGCAGAGATCATGGTTGAGAAGGAATATGACCAGAAAGAGAAAGTTCTCGAGATGAGCATCGATGAGCTGGAACTTTCCGTCCGTTCCTACAACTGCCTCAAGAGAGCAGGCATCAACACAGTTGAGGAACTCTGCAACAAGACTCCCGATGAGATGATGAAGGTCCGCAACCTGGGCCGCAAGTCTCTTGAGGAAGTTCTTGAGAAACTCAAGGAACTGGGACTTTCCCTCAATAACAGCGAGGAAGTTGTCCAGTAACTGCTATCACTGAAGATCCCGCCGAGGTAAAGCCGAAGAGTGCGAGGCGGTCGACGGCAGCGGGAAAACCGCGAACCGAAGGAAGGTAAAGTCCAAAGAGTGCTTCCTTCGGCGCTGTCATAAAGGAGGAAAATAAAATGGCAATGTACAGAAAACTCGGTAAGAAGACCAAACTCAGAAAGGCTCTGCTCCGCAACCAGGTAACGGCTCTGATCTACAAGGGAAGGATCGTTACAACTGAGGCAAGAGCTAAGGAAGTTCAGAAGATCGTGGAGCCCATGATCACTCTGGCTGCAAAGCACAAAGATGACTACGAAGAAGTTACCGTTCAGGCTAAGGTCGCCCGCAAGGACAAGGACGGCAAGCGCGTCAAGGAAGTCGTCGATGGCAAGAGAGTCACTGTTTTTGACACTGTAGAGAAGAAGGTGAAGAAGGATTCCCCTGCTCGTCTGCATGCAAGAAGACAGCTGATGCGCTATCTGTACCCTGTTGTTGAAGTTCCGGCTGACGGCAAGGCCCGCAGAAAGAACTCCAAGAACGTAGATCTTGTTGAGAAGCTGTTCAGCGAGTACGGCCCCAAGTATGCGAACCGTAACGGCGGCTACACAAGAATCATCAAGATCGGTCAGAGACGCGGCGACGGTGCGATGGAAGTCGTACTTGAGTTTGTCTGATTACTGAAAGTTATCTGACGGATAATGAGTTTATCGGCCTCCGGGAAATGGTTTCTCGGAGGCCTTTTCTGCGTAAGCAATGGGCAGCATGGATGAAGGACAGACGCCTATGATCAAAATACAGAAACTGATACATGATTATATAAAGAGAGACGACGAAGGTAATGCGGCGGGCACTCAGCGCGCCATAGACGGCGTTGATCTTGATGTGAAAGCAGGGCAGTTTATAGCGGTCCTGGGACACAACGGATCCGGAAAGTCAACATTGGCCAAACATCTTAACGCGCTGCTTTTCCCCACAGAGGGAACAGTATGGGTGGACGGACTCGATACCAAGGATGAGAAGAATCTCTGGGAGATTCGCAGAGAGGCGGGAATGGTCTTCCAGAATCCGGACAATCAGATCATAGCGCAGGTCGTCGAAGAAGACGTAGGATTCGGGCCTGAGAACATCGGCGTCCCCACAGAAGAGATCTGGCAGAGAGTGGAGTACAGTCTCAAGACAGTGGGTATGTGGGAACACCGCAAGAAGTCTCCAAACCGGCTTTCCGGCGGACAGAAGCAGAGGGTTTCTATTGCCGGCGTCATTGCCATGGAGCCCAAATGTATTATTCTCGATGAGCCCACGGCAATGCTCGATCCCAACGGACGAAGAGAAGTCATCAGCGCAGCTATGAAACTGAACCGCACGAAGGGCATTACGGTCATTCTGATCACTCACTACATGGAAGAAGCCATAAACGCGGACCGGATCATTGTTATGGACCGGGGCAAGGTCGCTATGCAGGGAACGCCCCGGGAGATCTTCAGTCAGGTGGAGCGCATGAAAGAGCTTCAGCTCGACGTACCGCAGGTTACGCTGCTCGCCCATGAGCTTCGCGGAATGGGACTGAAGATACCGGACAGTATTTTGACCAAAGAGGAGCTGGCAGCCGCTCTGATGGGCGGGCAGACAAGCCAAAACAGCGGCCTCGGCGGGGACTGTGCGAAGAAGGAGGCTGCCCATGGGGATCAAAATTGATGATATCTGCTTCGAGTATGAGAGAGGAACTGCTATGCAGGTCACAGCCCTGGACCACATCTCGGCAGAGATCCCGGACAACCAGTTTATCGGGCTGATCGGGCACACGGGTTCGGGAAAATCCACTTTGGTACAGACGCTGAACGGCCTTCTAAAGCCGACTTCAGGGCACATTTATTATAATGGAGAGGATATCAGCGGAGAGAAATTCGACAAAAAGAAGCTTCGCGCTGACGTGGGACTGGTATTTCAATATCCGGAGCACCAGCTCTTCGAGATCGACGTGCTCACGGATGTAATGTTCGGCCCCAAAAACCTGGGCCTTAGCGATGCGGAGGCAAAAAAGAGAGCGCTTGAAGCTCTTGAGAGCGTTCATATGCCGGAGAAATACTACAAGTCTTCGCCCTTTGACCTGTCAGGCGGACAGAAGAGACGCGCGGCGATCGCGGGCGTTCTGGCTATGCGCCCGAAGATCCTGATCCTCGACGAGCCCACGGCGGGGCTCGACCCCAAAGGAAGGGACGGGATCCTCGGAATGATCTCGGATATGAAGAAGAATCTTAATATGACGATCATCCTTGTCTCACACAGTATGGATGACGTCGCCCGCTATGTGGACCGCATCATGGTTATGGGAGGCGGCAAACTTCTGTACGACGATGAGCCGGTGAAAGTGTTCAGACATGTGCAGGAACTGGAGAATCTTGGCCTTGCCGCGCCGCAGATCACTTATATCATGAAGCTGCTCAAAGAGAAGGGACTCGATGTAAGTACCGACGCCCTGACTGTTGAGCAAGCTGCCGCGGAGATCATGGCACATCGGAGGGAACTGCATGTTTGATACAATTACACTCGGCCAATACTATCAGACGGATTCCCTGCTGCACAGACTTGATCCCAGAGTTAAGCTTGTGGGGACCTTTGTATATCTGATCTCACTGTTTGTTGTAGACTCTTTTGTCGGATATATTGCGGCAGCCCTGTTCCTCGCCGCGATGATCATGCTCTCCAATGTACCGTTCCGTTACATCGTCAGAGGTATGAAGACGATCGTTTTTCTTCTTCTGATCACGGTGGTATTCAATCTTTTCCTGACGCCCGGTGAAGTGATCTGGCACGCGGGAATTTTTAAGATCACCAGGGAGGGACTGACCTTTGCCATTAAGATGGCTGTCAGGCTGAGCCTCTTGATCCTCGGCTCGTCGATCATGACTCTTACCACAACGCCGACGCAGCTGACGGACGCTCTGGAGAGCCTCCTGAGACCTCTGAAGAAGGTTCATGTACCGGTCCACGAGATCGCCATGATGATGTCCATTGCGCTTCGCTTTATACCGATCCTCATGGAAGAGACAGACAAAATCATGAAGGCGCAGATTGCCAGGGGAGCGGATTTCGAGAGTAAGAACATCGTCAAGAAGATCAAGAGCATGGTGCCGCTTCTGGTGCCGCTCTTTATCTCGGCGTTCAGAAGGGCCAACGATCTGGCCATGGCAATGGAAGCAAGGTGTTATCGCGGCGGCGAAGGACGCACCAAAATGAAGCCTCTGGTCTACCATGGAAGAGATCGCGTCGCGTATATGGTGCTTCTGGCGTTCTTTGCAATCTGTATTTTGACAAGGATCTTTTTCTAGAGAACGTGAAAAGGCCAGTCAGAGGCCTTACGCGGTGACAAGTTATGAAGAGAATACTTCTCACGGTGGCCTATGACGGCACCGGTTATTCGGGATTTCAGGCACAGAAAAGCGGAGTCCCGACCATAGAGAGAGAACTGAACAGAGCGCTCACGGAGCTTACAGGCGTGGAGACTGAGGTCAGCGGAGCGAGCCGTACTGACGCAGGGGTGCACGCGCTGTGTAATCTCGCGGTGTTCGACACGGAGAGCCGCATTCCTCCGGAGAAGTTCGCGAACGCCCTCAATGTCCGGCTGCCGGAACAGATCTGTGTGCAGAATTCGAGGGAAGTGCCTTTGGATTTCCATCCAAGATTCTGTGATACGGTCAAGACCTATGACTATGTGATATACAACGCGCCGTTTCCTTCTCCCAGGAAAAAGAGGTACACGCACTATTCCTATACCCCTTTTGATGTGGAAAAGATGAGGGATGCGGCGCAGTACCTGGTCGGAGAGCATGATTTCAAGAGTTTCTGCAGCATCCACACTCAGGCGCAGACTACGACGAGGACCATCACTGAGATCGAGGTGATCGAGAGACCATGTGAGGAGGAGCAGACCGCTGAGAGAGTCGCGGCGATGATACCTCCCTTTGATATGGAAAATGACGGTGGAACGGATCCTGGCCAGGCGCGCAGGACTGTATCTCCCAGAGAGATCGTGATCCGGGTCAGCGGAACGGGATTTCTGTACAATATGGTCCGGATCATCGCGGGAACGCTTATGGAAGCGGGGCGCGGGGCGCTTGCGCCGGAGCAGATCAAAGTCATTCTGAACGCGTGCGACAGGAGCAAGGCCGGACCCACGGCGCCGCCCGAGGGACTCACCCTTGTGCGCTATCGGATCCTTAACGGGAATTCTGACAAAAATATGAAAAAAAATAATAATTAAATTGACAAGCGCAAAACCGCATTTTATAATATTCGGGTGCGACGGTGATGAACTGCGTCTTTTTTGATGCCCAAACTCCCCGGTTTTGGATCATACACCGACTGCGAATCGCACACAATTGACTATCTGTGACGGTTAACTGATAATGGAGGATATATGATGAAAACCTATATGCCTAGCGCAGCTAAGATCGAGAGAAAATGGTATGTAGTTGACGCTACTGATATGACCCTTGGTCGTCTTGCTTCCGAAGTCGCGAAGGTCCTTCGCGGCAAGAACAAGCCGATCTTCACCCCTTTCCTGGATACAGGCGATTATGTGATCATCCTGAACGCCGGCAAGATCAAGGTCACCGGCAAGAAGCTTGATCAGAAGATCTACTTCAGACATTCCGAGTACGTCGGCAGCGCGAAGTACACAACACTTCGTGAGATGCTTGCGAAGAAGCCCGTCAGGGTTGTCGAGAAGGCTGTCCGCGGAATGCTTCCTAAGGGAAGACTCGGCGAGCAGATGTACAAGAAACTGTACGTTTACGAAGGCGGCGAGCACAATCACGCAGCCCAGAAGCCTGAAGAGCTTAAGTTCTAATCGGAGACTGAAAGGAGATAAAAATGGCTAAAGCAACCACTTACTATGGAACAGGCAGAAGGAAATCCTCTGTTGCCAGAGTTTTTATGACC
>CADBIU010000076.1 GCA_902794825.1 uncultured Lachnospiraceae bacterium | reverse complement strand
AGCAGCCTCTTAACCCTCCCGAGTTTCTCCGCCGCCGCGTCCTGCTCAATATTGTATTGAGTGATAGAATGGCTCATCGCCTCAAACTCGATATAAGTCTCCATGGAATCTGTGTCGCTGTCGAAGTTTAGGGACAGATTGCTCCTGATATCCTGCTTCTCCTTCGCGGCTTTCTCGGATATCGTGTTGATCCTCTCCTCCAGCTCCTCCTTCATCGCGCGCAGTTTCCCATGCGTCTGCGTCAGATGCGCCTGCTCTTCTTCAAATATCTTCTTTTGGTTTTTATCCTGTTCGTTCACTCGTCACTCCGTTTTCTGAATGGGTTTTACTTAATATTTAAGTATACATCTTGTGGGGATTTTAGTGAATTATTTATTGTGGTTGGCCGGCGGCCGGCTTCCCGCGGCGGTTTGGCTTGCTGACTGGCTTCTTGCGGCGATTATACATTTCTATCTCTCCTTTCGCGCCGGTTAGTCACCTCTATCTCGCTTTTCACACCGGTAAGCCTACTCTATCTCACTGTTTTTCGGTACAGCAGCAAAACATTGATTAATTCTCGTCCCTGCCGTTCCGTACTTCTCACATTTTTCCTTCACTCACAAAATTCCCCTGACATTTTTCGGCACAGAAGCATTTATTTTCAGTATTCTCGTCCCTGTAAATCCTCGGAAATCCCCGAAAATCTCTGTAAATACTTCTGAACCCAAGTTTTTTTCATCATATCCTGAATAATCCTGTTTTTCCATGGACGCAAATTTCTGATTTGTTAGCTTCTGTACCTACTCGCTACCGATCCGGCTCAAATATTCAACACTCCAAGTTGCTTTTTTCTTCTTCCAGGGATGTATATTTTGACAAAACCCGCTTCTGTACCGAAAAGCCGACAAAACCAAAGTTCTTCTGTACCAAAAAGCAGGCTCGACCTCAATTCCTCTGTTCCGAAACTCCGAAAATCAAATGATTCCACTTGTATTCCCCCCTCCGCCAGCATATAATCTTCCCATCATCGGTCCATCTGCCTGATCTCACCGATCACATGTCTTTAGCTGCAGATGGGCCCGCAATCCTATCCACATTTCACATCATCTCCGCTCGGAGGAAAGGAGCCCCTATGACATTAGCACAACTGGCTGAATCAAAAAAACGGCAGCTTCTCGGCGAGAAGCGCAAAATCGAACGATTTCTAGACAAAGCACCTCACGGAACACTGGTCTACAGCAAAACCGTCAAGCAAGACAAAGACTATTACAAGTGGTACGTTTCCACAGGCAGATCCGGCAAAACGCGAGAATATATCCCGCACCGGAACCGATCCCTGGCCCGAAAACTTGCCCAAAAAAAGCTATGCCTGCAGCGGCTCCAAGACATCAACGCCGAGCTGAAAGCGATTGATATGTATCTCAGAGCACACCGGGACAACACCGACCTCGACACAATTCTCAGAACGCCCGCATACGGAACTCTTTTGTTCGAGGAAGGCTGCGAAATGTACGGCACGATGTCCGAAGAGTTGGAAAAATGGGCTCACGAAGAATATGAGATCAATCCCAAAGATCCTGAACTCAGAAATGTTCCCACAGTAGACGACATCAAAGTCCGTTCCAAGTCGGAGGCACTGATCGTCATGCTTCTGTCGGTGAACCATATTCCGTACAGATATGAGTGCAGACTCGATGTCGGAGGGCACGCCTATTACCCCGATTTCACGATTCGGCATCCTGTGACAGGCGAATACTTCTACTGGGAACACTGTGGGAAGATGAGTGACTTTAAGTATATTATTAAGTTCTTGAACAAATTTCGGATCTATATACTTAACGGATATCTTCCTGATCACAACCTGATTCTCACTTTTGAAAGCGAAAATCATCCCTTTGACATAACGATCGCGCAGGACAAACTCAGGGAATTTCTTATTTGCAAAGATCCTTTTAAGTGTGCGTGATTTGCGGATGCATTGAACTGATTATATACAATTTGCATATAATGATTTTATAATATAACCAGAATTACCAACAAGGAGTATTCCTATGCCACAATACAGTATCAATCCGCAGTTCAAGCAGCCCGCCTATCTCCAGCTCTACAACCAGCTCTGCGAAGATATCACAAGAGGCTTGTGCCCCTACGGGAGCAGGCTTCCCTCAAAAAGATTTCTTGCCGCAGAGACAGGAACAAGCGTGATTACAGTGCAGCATGCTTATGACTTGCTGGCTGATGAAGGTTATATCGAGTCCCGTGAGCGCAGCGGATATTTTGTCAGCTACAAGGAAAATGAATTATTCCCGGTTGCCGCCATGACTGAAGAAAGTGCGGCAGAACTGTCTGAACTGACTGACGTTCATGAGATTTCTGACATTCCCATAAGGGGGCCTGTCGTCACACCGGAGCAGGAACAGTTTCCGTTCAATACTTTGGCAAAAGTCGCACGAAAAGTATTGTCCGATTATGGGGAGTCGCTTATGGTGCGGTCTCCCAACAGCGGAACTGTCTTTCTGCGCGAGACGATCGCCCAGTATCTGGCGCGCAGCCGCAGGATGAATGTGGTGCCCAACCAGATCATCATCGGGTCAGGTTCGGAATATTTGTACAACCTGATCGTGCAGATGCTGGGGCGTGAGCGGATTTTCGCGCTGGAGGATCCTTCTTACGAGAAGATCAAGCTTGTCTACGAAGCCAGCGGCGTGCGCTGTCGGATGCTGCCGATGGACCGCGAAGGCGTCCGGCTCAGTGCGCTGAAAAAGACCGACGCGACGGTCCTTCACGTCACGCCATTCAACAGCTATCCGAGCGGGATCACCGCGACGGCGTCGAGGCGGGCCGGCTACATTCGCTGGGCGTCTGCGGAGGACAGATTTATTATTGAGGACGATTTTGACTCCGAGTTCTCCATGTCCACAAAAGCCGAGGATACGCTTTTCTCGCTTGAACCTGAAAAAAGCGTCATCTACATGAACACCTTCACGCGCACGATCTCTCCTGCCGTCCGCGTGGGCTATATGGTTCTGCCCGCGAAGCTCAGCGCTGCCCTGCAGGAGAAGATTTCTTTCTATTCCTGCACAGTGCCCGTCTTCACACAGCATTTGCTCGCGGAACTTATCAGGAACGGCGACTTCGAGCGGCACATCAACCGCGTTCGGAGAAGGCGCCGGCAGGGCGCGGAGCCGGTCGGAAAATGAACCGTCTGGCTTTCCGGATCCGGAAACTAGAAAGAGGGGGCTGCTTCTTGCTGATTAATCAGCAGGAGGCAGTCCCCTCTTCTGTGTTTACTTGACAGGGCTCCACTGTGGCTGTCGGTTTCGGTACAGAAGGCTTCTTTTCTTATATTCTCGTCCCTGCAGGCCAGTTCTGACTGATTTGTTCCTGCCTACCGAAACCCCTTTTTCAAAATTTTCGGCACAGAAGCATTGAAAGCAGAAAGTCTCGTCCACAAGTTTTTATGAATTGTGATAAATCTTGATAAATTCTGAGATTCCTCAGATATCTTGCCTGAAATCCAGCCGTGTGAGGGACGAGAATTTGTTCAAATTGGGCTCCTGTACCGAATTCCTTGCCACCCGGCCAGCAAATCAATCAGCAAATAATGCTCCATGTCTCTTCCATGGACGAGAATTTCCTGGAAACGTCCTTTTGTACCGAATTTCTTCCCTGAAGCCGCAGGCAGGGCGCCGGCAAGCCGCAGCCAAAGCGCAGAGCCAGTGAAAACCACAAAAAAAGACGCCCATGCCCCGCATGCGCGCCCCTCAACTATATTTTACTCCGCACCTTCCCAAATATCCGTGTGCTCTCTCTTCATCTTCCGTCCGATCACAACGATCACAGCCGTCAACATGATTCCCATAATAATCGCGGGAACCGTGCTCTCGACGCCAAATCCCACATTGTAGAAAAAGCTGTCGGTCGCCGTAGCTGCATCCAGCCTGAAGATCGAGTAAGGGAATACATTTCCACTGTTGGGCAGCCCCGCCAGAATGCTCTGGGTGAAGTTCCAGCCGGCATGCGCGCCCATGGCCATCCACACACTGTCAAAGTAATATACCATCGCACTGTACTGAATTCCGCAGACGATAATATAGATGATCGCGGTCGGCGTCGCTCCGTTGTTTGTTATATGGACCAGTCCGAAGAACACGCCGTTGACCAGTGCGGCCAGAAGATATTGTCCTCTGTAAGTCCGAAGGACCCTGTGATAAATGAATCCGCGGCACATGATCTCTTCCGCCGCGCACTGAATGAACACCGCGACAAACAGGATCAGGAACGACAAGAAATCAAATCTGTCAAAATACAGATGAATGTCCCCGTGCATCATCGCGAACACGATCAGGATCCCGTTCATGAAGAATCCGATCACCAATCCGATCAGCAGCTCCGGTATCCGGTTTCCCTTAAGTCCTGTCCCGTATGCTTTGAACAGCGGCCTGTTCTTTTTCAGCAGCGCGTTGAGGAAGAATGTGATCCACGCGCCAAAGAAACAAAAATACACTATCGCAGTTTGCCATACATCTGAAGTAAGGTTCGCTGCGTGCCCGATCAGTGCCAGTACCAAATACATCCCTGTCTGTCCGACAACAAACAGGACATACGCTAAAATACATGCCCATATCGCCGACCCGAAGATGATCTGCGGAATTGTCTTTCCGGCAAAGTATTGTTTGATCCCGGTTTCTTTTACTTCTGTATTGTTTTCCATGTCTTTTCCCTTTCTGTCAGTAAAATCTATTATTAAATACGTCAGAAGTCTCATTTTCCACACTATTTTTATCATATTTTTATCTTAGCGTCTTCAAATTATGTTATGATTAGCATCGAAATTCAAAGAATCGGGGGACTTCCGAATGAGTAAGACAAAGGTATACATCGACGGCCAGGCCGGTACTACAGGCCTTCAGATTTTTGACAGGATCGGAGCGAGGGAGGATCTCGAGCTGATGCGGATCGACGAGGACAAGCGCCACGACAACGAAGAGCGGCGCAAATTCCTGAACGCGGCGGACATTGTTTTCCTGTGCCTGCCCGACGCCGGCGCGAGAGAAGCGGTCTCGCTGATCGACAATCCGAACGTTCGCGTCATTGACGCTTCCACGGCACACCGCACTGCTGACGGCTGGACCTACGGTTTCCCGGAGCTGTCCGCTGACCAGCGCGCAGCCATCGCGAGCAGCCGCAGAGTTGCCAACCCCGGCTGCCATGCCACGGGCTTCATCTCCTGCGCGGCTCCGCTGATCCGCATGGGCATCGTGCCCGTTTTCTACCCGCTCACCTGCTTCTCACTGACCGGCTATTCCGGCGGCGGCAAGAAGATGATCGCGAATTACGAGGCGGCCGACAAGGCTCAGCCCCTCTACGCGCCCGGCATCTACGGCCTGACGCTCAAGCACAAACACATCCCGGAAATGGTCAAAGTCTGCGGCCTCGAGGCCCCGCCCGTTTTCCTGCCCGTAGTCGACGACTACTACAAGGGAATGGCGACCACAATTATGCTGCACAACGGCCTGCTGCCCGGCGCTCCCACCGCGGAAGACATTTGCGAGAGACTTCAGGAATACTACGCGGGCTCACACTTCGTGAGCGTCATGCCCTTCGGCACAAACAGCACCACACTCTATGCCAATGAACTTGCAGGCACAAACCATTTGAAGATCGTGGTCTGCGGCCACGAGGGCCAGACCAGCGTCACCGCCCTCTTCGACAACCTCGGCAAAGGCGCCTCCGGCGCCGCAGTCCAGAACATGAACATCATGCTCGGCATCGACGAGGCAACAGGGCTGGAATGAAAAGCCACGGTGGGGGTCAGACCCCTTTGCAGGGGTCTGACCCCCACCCGTTAAAAAAGGAGCGTTGAATCTCTGATCAATAGATTCAACGCTCCTTTTATCATGCCTGCTTATTCCTGAGCAACATCTTTTCCATCCAGAATCCCAGCCCTCTCCAGCACCTCTGTGACGTCGGATACCGGAATGATGGTCAATTTGTCCTTGACTTCCTGCGGCACTTCGTCCAGGTCATCCTCGTTTTCCATAGGGATGAATACTGTCTGAATGCCCGCTCTGGAGGCTGCCATCAGTTTCTCGGGCAGTCCGCCGATAGGCGTTACGACACCGCGCAGCGAGACTTCACCGGTCATGGCAATGGTGGGAGCAACTGCCTTGTCGGAAACAAGTGACGCAAGTGCCGTAGTCATGGTGATACCTGCGGAAGGACCATCCTTGGGCACTGCGCCCTCCGGCACGTGGATGTGCAGGTCATTCTCCTCGAAGAGAGAAGCTTTATCAGGGAACATCGACTTCACAAGGCTCACCGCGATCTGAACGGATTCCTTCATGACATCGCCGAGCTGTCCGGTGACGGTAAATTTACCGTTTCCCTTGGTAAAGAGTGTCTCAATGAAGAGGATTTCTCCGCCTGCAGCGGTCCAGGCAAGTCCTGTCACGATGCCGGGCTTCTTCTCAGCCAGCACGCGGTCATGCCTTACGGGCTTGGCGTCGAGCATCTCGCGCAGGTCTTCTTCTTTTACAACTATGGGATCCGCCTTGAGCACTGCGGGCGCCTCTGCAGCCGCATCCGATCCGGCTTCCGCCAAGCCGGTCTGTTTAGCGCCAGTCTGATTAGCAGCATTCTCCGCAGCACTTCCCTGCTCGGCAGCCTGCTTCAACGCCTCCACTGCTGCCGCTCCAACTCTCTTCGACACCTCCACAGCCGCCGACCTGCACAGTGTATCCAGACGCTTGCGCAATCCGCGAACACCGGATTCCATCGTGTAGTTGTCGATGATGCAGCGGATGATGTCATCGGAGATGACGATCTGATCTTCTGTGACACCCATTTCCTTCATGGATTTGGGCAGCAGGTGCCTGCGGGCGATCTGGAACTTGTCAGAGGCTGTGTAGCCGCTGAAGCGGATGACTTCCATACGGTTGAGCAGCGGTTCCGGGATCGTGTCAACTGAGTTCGCCGTGCAGATGAACATGACGTCGCTCAGATCATAGGGGACGTTCATGTAGTGGTCGGTAAAGGTGTTGTTCTGCTCAGGGTCGAGGACCTCAAGCAGAGCGCTCGCGGGATCTCCGTTATAGGAGACGCCGAGCTTGTCTACTTCGTCCAGCACCATGACCGGATTGGAGACGCCGCTCTTCTTGATGCCGTCCATGATCCTGCCGGGCATCGCGCCGATG
>CADBIU010000075.1 GCA_902794825.1 uncultured Lachnospiraceae bacterium | reverse complement strand
CTCTCAGTTCCATGGAGCAGAGAATGGACGGCTTCACAGAGGCTCTGGAGAGCCTCGGAGGAAAAACGACCTGGGTACTGGAACAGAACGGCGACGCTAAGGATATAAAGGAAAAACTTGCAGCGAACGAAACACCTGATATTCTGGTGGCGCTGGACAACGCCGGGCTGGAAGTAGCGGGCGAATATGCCTCGTCACAGGAAAAGGATATAACGGTGATCGGTACCGGAACGTCCACAAAGTCGATCTATTATCTCGACTGTGGCATCGTACAGAGCCTGGTAGTGCCTGAGGACTATATGATGGGGTATCAGAGCGTCTCAGATCTGGCGGACTATATTCACAGAAACCGTTTCCTGCCGCTGGTGCGGACGATCGCGCACAGAACGATCCACAAAGATACTCTGTTCGCGGAGGAGAATCAGGAGATCCTTTTCCCTGTGCAGAGGTGAGACGGATACGGCGGGGCAGGTAAAACGGTTAAGTACATGGGAAGGTGCAAGAGAGGGGCATATAGATGAGAAAAAGAGAAAAGCCCGCACGGATCAGGCGAGCGGCAGCTATACTGGCAGCGGTTCTGGGAACTGCAGCAATTATCTCCGGCTGCGGGGGTGCGAGTCCGGGGAAGGGGGACGGCTCCGTGAGGATCGGCGTCAGTCTCTACGACCAGTATGATACTTTTATTTCGGAACTGATGGCTTCCTTTAACAGTTATGTGGACATCAGGAAGTCAGAGGGTGTAGAGATAGCCACGATCGTACAGGACGCATCGAGGTCCCAGCCGGCGCAGAACGAGGACGTTTCGGAAATGATCGAGAACGGCTGCAACGTGCTCTGTGTCAACCTGGTGGACAGAACTGCGCCTACGGAAATCATCGATATTGCGAGAAAGAACGATATTCCGGTCATCTTCTTCAACAGAGAACTGGTGGAGGAGGATCTGATGCAGTGGGATAAGCTCTACTATGTCGGAGCGGACGCATTTCAATCGGGTACCCTGCAGGGCGAGATGGCCACGGAGTATTTCAAAGAACATCCCGAGGCGGACAGAAACGGAGACGGCAGTATCCAGTATGTCGTGCTGGAGGGCGAAGCCGGCCATCAGGATGCCATTATAAGGACAGAGTACTCGGTGGACACCATGATCTCGGACGGGATCCTGTTGGACAAGGTGGGCTACGCGATCGCCAACTGGAACCGTGCCCAGGCGAGAAGCAAGATGGGGCAGCTCATCGACGGAAACGGAAGCAGTATCGAACTGGTGCTGGCCAATAATGACGACATGGCGCTCGGCGCTATTGAGGCTTATCAGGACAGGGGAATTGACAAGGAAGAGTGGCCTGCCATTTTCGGTATTGACGGGACCGACGCGGGACTCGAGGCTGTGATCGCCGGTTCCATGACCGGTACGATCTACAACGATAAAGACGGGCAGGCCCGGGCTATGGAGGAACTGGCCTACACGCTGGCCTCCGGCGGTTCGCTGGACAAAATGCAGCTGCCCGACGGCGTCGCGATGCAGGACAACAAGTACATCCGCCTTCCCTATGAAAAAGTGGACATGGAAAAGGCGAAAGAGTATTTGTCAAAATAGGGATAAAAGAGGTCCAAATCGCCATATAAAGGGAGCGAAAAGCAGCCCCTTACTCGATTGAAACATGCTTCTTTTGGGATTATAATAGGTTTCTGCGCAGCCGGAAGGCGCGCGGAAACCTGTTATTTTTTCAGGAAAGGAAGTTGAAAATGAAAAAGAAAGCATTACTTTTATTTATGGCTATGTGCATGGCTGTAACAGCTCCCGGCTTTACTGTGGCAGGAGCTGCAGCGCAGGAGAGCACGGCCGGTGATAATAAGGAAACGGAAACCGGCAAGGGCAGCGCTGCCGCAGAGAAATACTCTGATATCAGCGTTCTGACAGGAGAGCCCATTGATCCTAAGCTGGCCGCGCAGAGACCGATCGCGGTCATGTTCCCGATCGACAAAGAGGCACAGCCCCAGTACGGCCTGAGCAACGTCGATGTCTTCTATGAGATCATCGAAGAGGGCAGCATGAGCCGCCAGATGGGTATCATCCAGGACTGGCAGAACCTTGAGAGGATCGGCAATATCCGCAGTATCAGGGCATATTTTGTCTACGAGGCGCTGGAGTGGGATCCTATTATCATTCACTACGGCGGACCGATCGACTACACTAAGGACATCCTCACCAGAAAAGACGTCGATAACATCAACGGCGTTGGCGGTATCCTCGGTTCTGATTACGGCTGCTTCTACAGAGTTCCCGCCGGCAGCAGGTCGGAGCACACTGCTTACACTGACGCGGAGCACATCAAAGAAGCCATCAGGAAAGCGGGCTTCGAGACGGAGCACAGAAGAGCTTACTACAACAAGAAGCACTTCACCTTCGCGCAGGAGCGCAACACGCTCAAGCAGTATGGTGATTCTGTGAGCGCGGTGTACCTGGATATGAGAGACAGCTTCCCTGTCACAAAATCCGCGCTGACCTACAACGCCGAGGACGGAAAGTACTACAAGACGATCTACGGCGAGCCTCAGAAAGACGCGGTGACCGACGAGCAGATGGCCTTCGACAATGTTTTGATCCAGAGAGCCAGCGCCGAGCCCAGAGAAGACGGCTCTTCCTACCTCAGGATCCTCATCGAGGAGGACGGCCAGGACGGATTCTTCCTCACCGGCGGCCGGATGATCCATGTCACCTGGGAGAAGGGCGAGGGCAACGACTACAAGCCCACTACCTTCTATGACGACAACGGCAATGAGATCCAGCTCAACAAGGGAAAGACCATGGTCTTCATCATCAGAGACGAGGATTCCTTCAGTGTTGACGGCGTCACATACGAGCCTGAAGATCACGAAACACTCGAGTAACGGAACGGAAACGCTTTTGTAAACTGTCTGCCAAAAGATAGAATATTTGTGAAAGAAATGTAAAATATCTGAAACAAAAGGATTTACATTTCATCCTTCCCACGTCTATAATGAAATTGTGTAATGCATTCAGCATGGAAGTGCTCGGCATTTAGATGTTCAGCATGGAAAGGATCACAATTATGAACAGATTACTTCGGGATGCCGGAAAGGGGCTGATCGCCTTCCTGGCAGCGATCACTCTGATCGTTCAGAGTGTACTCCCGGTTTATGCGGGTACGGCGGGAGCGAAAAGCGAAACATCCGCCTCCGGCTATACGGTTTCGGAGGAGACCGGATTCTACACGCTGGACTATTTTGACAGGATCGCGATCAATTCCGTGCGGGGAACCCTCACGATCAAGCCCGGCGAAGACTTCACCATTTCATTCCCGAACGGATGGGAACACATTCCATCCTTCTCGGTGCAGGACGACATCCTGGTGGTGAGCGGCCGGAAGAGCGCGGATCAGGAAAAGAGTTCAAACGGGTCAGTCGTCGTTATCGGCGAGGACGAGCCCGCGGCGGATGGAAACAGCGCTGAGGCGGAACCTGCTGCAGAGGGTGAGAGCGCTGAGGTGGAACCTGCTTCTTCGACAGAAACTTCGGAAGCGAATGGAGCTGAGCCCGAGATCGTGATCACGATCCCTTCCGGGATCGGCCTCGATACACTTCGGGTTGCGATGGAAAATGGGAACCTGATCATAACCGACATAACTGCCAACTCCGTGACGATCCAGTCCGGAGGAGGAAAACTTGTCATGAAGGACGTATCCCTGGGAACAGTTGATATCTATACGGATTCCGGTTCGGTTTCCGTTTCGGAGTGCAATTTTAACAGCCTGAATATCGGCATGGCGGAAGGGCGAGTGGAAATCAACTCGGATGAGAGCCTTGCAAGATGCAGGATGGAGATTGGGACCGGCGACGGGGAGATCAGTTACAACGGCACTTCGGAGGGCGACCAGTACATGCAGCCCGGAAACGGAAAGCGGTTTCTGACGATCCAGATGGGAAGCGGCGACATCAGTATCAAAGGATGATGCCGGATTTTGCCGCGGGAGTAGACGGGACCAACATTTTAAGGTAAATTATAAGTAACAGTTCAGCAGCCCGGATCCTGAATTCCGGGTTGCTGATTCGTTACGGTAATAATAAACAATAATGTATAAAGGAGCGGGATATGAGAGTAACAGATGATATCAAATATGTTGGCGTAAATGATCACCAGGTCGACCTGTTCGAGGGACAGTATGTTGTTCCCAGAGGAATGGCATACAACTCTTATGTGATCCTCGACGAGAAGATCGCTGTCATGGACACCGTAGACCAGCACTTCGGCGAGGAGTGGCTTGCTAATCTTGCAGCTGTCCTTGGCGACAGGAAGCCGGACTACCTCATCGTACAGCATATGGAGCCCGATCACTCCGCGAATATCACGAGTTTCCTGGGCGCTTATCCGGACGCAGTGGTCATTGGAAATGCCAAGACATTTACTTTCATGGAGCAGTTCTATGGAAAGAATGCTTCCATGAAGAAGCAGATCGTCAAGAACGGCGAGGAACTCTGCCTCGGCAAGCATGTCCTGAAGTTTGTGTTTGCACCCATGGTACACTGGCCGGAGGTTATGGTTACCTACGACAGCACCGACAAGGTTCTCTTCTCTGCTGACGGCTTCGGCAAATTCGGCGCCAACGATGTGGAAGATCCTGAGGGATGGGCTTGCGAAGCGCGCAGATACTATTTTGGCATCGTGGGCAAATACGGACTTCAGACACAGAAGCTCCTGAAGGCGGCCGCAGGACTTGACATTCAGGTCATCTGCCCTCTCCACGGCCCCGTTCTGAGCGAAGATCTCGGATACTACCTTGGCATGTATGACAAGTGGTCTTCCTACACACCTGAGGAACCCGGCGTCTGCATCGCTTACACATCCGTTTACGGCCACACCAAGGCCGCAGCTGAGAAGCTTGCAGAGCTTCTTCGCGCGAAGGGCGTCAAGGTCGCCATCAGCGATCTGGCAAGAGACGACATGCCTGAGGCAGTTGAGGACGCGTTCCGCTATGACAGACTGGTCCTTGCTACAACGACCTACAACAACGGCATTTTCCCCTTCATGCACACATTCATCGAGCACCTGACAGAGCGCGAGTACCAGAACCGCACCATCGCTATCATCGAGAACGGAACCTGGGCTCCTGTAGCAGGCAAGCTCATGAAGGCCATGTTTGAGAAATCCAAGAACATCACCTTCACAGAGACAACAGTTACGATCAAGTCCGCGCTGAACGCGGACAGCGAAGCCGCACTTGAGAAGCTGGCTGAAGAGCTGGCAGGCTGAGGGCTGTTAGAATAGTTTGCTGGAGAATCCGGCAGGCTGAAAATGATTTGGTGGTAATGAGGCCGCCGCACCGGTTGGTGCGGCGGTTTTTTTGTTAGTTTCGGAGAGATGAAGAATGGATTTCTTCAGTGATGCGCATGCGAATCCTCAACGCCAACCTTGAAAGGTAGTAGGGCCAGCCCTCGAAGCCGAACATCTCGAAACAGATGAGAAGAGTGCCGAGAGGGCAGTTGGTGACGCAGCTGAATAGGCAGCCCATGCCGATGGCTGCCGCAAGACCGCTGGGGATACCCATGAGAGGTCCCACGACAGAGCCGAAAGAGGCACCTATGAACAGTGCGGGAACAATTTCACCGCCCTTGAAGCCGGCTGCGATGGAGACGGCTGTAAACAGGATCTTCAGAAGGAATGCGTAGACAGGGACGGGTTCTCCCTGCAGGCATTCGGTGATGACGTGTCCGCCGGCGCCGTTGTAGAACTGGCCGCCGGAGAGAAGCGTCATGGCAAGCAGGATGACTGCGACGATTGCCGCGCGGGGAATCGGAGCAGTGGGGATTTTCCTCGCCAACGCGGGGATCTTGCCAAGTGCGACGACAAAGAGCACGCTTACCAGCGCGCAGAGAACGGCCAGCGCGAAGGTGGCCACAGCCATAGGCAGGGAGAAGGGCTTTACGGAAGAGAGTGCCCAGGGATGTTTCTCAACGCCCATCATAGTTGAAATATAGTAGGCGGGAAGAGCTGAGAGAACGCAGGGGACTAGCGCGTCGTACTGCAGAAGGCCTACATGGCTGATCTCCATGGCGATCACGGTGGCAGCGAGCGGCGTTCCGAAGAGTGCCGAGAAAGCGGCGCTCATGCCGGCCATGACCATGATCCTCCGGGCTTCTTCCTGGAAGTGCAGGCGCTTGCCCATCTCATCGCCAAGACAGCCGCCGATCTGCAGCGCAGCGCCTTCGCGGCCTACGGAAGCACCCATAAAGTGGGAGAGGATCGTGGAGCAGAAGATCAGGGGAGCCATGGTCCCGGGAACGCTCTCATTTCTTGTGATCGCCAGGAGGACGGTATCCGTTCCCTCGCTGTGGTCGAACTTCTGATAGAAGAAGACAATGACGGCCGCTCCTATGGGCATCAGGAAAATGACCCATGGATGCTGCGCCCGCAGCTCTGTGGCATAATCAATGCCAAGCGCGAAAATGCTTGCAACCGCGCCGACGATCGTACCGCACAAAAGGCCGTAGCCCAGGAGCCTGATCACCTGCAAAAAACCTGTCTTGATCTTGAAGAGAATCGCTTCCAGCTGGTCTCTGAAGTCATCACTGTTGAAATCCATATTATGCCCCCTCAGTGTTAATCCCTCAAAATGAAAGTAATGTTACATTTTACTGTAGCATTTCCGAAAAAAAACCTCAAGAAAGTGCCGGGATATAGTACAATATCATTGCAGGCAATAAGTTGGTGCCGTGGGGAAGATGAAAAAGATAGGGGGGTTATATGTCTGATCACGACAACAATAATGTTCATGAAAGCCATGAAAGTGTAGGGGACAGGATTCATCATGTTACCGCGTATTTGGAACACCTGATGGATATTTTCGAGATCGGTATCGCGATCATCGTGGCGTTTGGCTTCATCATAAGCGTGTACCCGCTGGTGAGAGAACTGCCGCTTCTGGGCTCGATGAGCCAGGGCACTGTTTCGTACCGGCATTTCCTAGAGAGCGCGCTCGACCTGGTCATCGGAATCGAGTTCATCAAGATGCTTATCAAGCATACGCCGGGCAGTGTTATCGAAGTGCTGCTGTTCGCTCTGTCGAGACATATGGTCCTCGAGGGCGGCAATTCATTGGAGAACCTTCTGACGGTATGCGCGATCGCTATTATCTTCGTGACACGCAAATTCCTGTTTGTCGAAACTTTTGAGTTCTCGGCTACGGACAAGGTGCCGGATTGGCTCTCTGACTGGAAAGAGATCAAGAAGACAGGCGAATCAGGGAAGAAAGCGGCTCCGAAGAAGGCTCCGAAGGACACTAAGTCAAAATATACAGAGGTTAACTCTGAGACAACAGAAGAAGCCGAAGGATAACAAGTAATAGATCATGCTTTTGACGCACAAAGGCGCGCACAGCGGAAAGAACATCCGCATGTGCGCGCCTTTTTTGATTTTAAGGCCGGCTCATTCTGTAAACAGCGCGGTGGAATAATAACGGTCACCGCTGTCAGGGAGCAGGGCCACGATAGTCTTGCCTGCGTTTTCCGGGCGCTTAGCCAGCTCGATCGCGCCGTGCAGGGCTGCGCCGGAGGAGATTCCTACGGAAACGCCTTCCTTCTTGGCGAGGAGCTTCGCCGCGGCAAAGGCGTCCTCATTGGCTGCGCGGAAGATCTCGCTGTAGACCTTCGTGTTCAGGACTTCGGGGACAAAGCCCGCGCCGATGCCCTGGATCTTGTGGGCGCCGCTTCTGCCCTCGGAGAGGACCGGGGACCCTTCCGGCTCGAGTGCCACTATTTTGATATTGGGATTCTGAGACTTCAGATATTCACCTACGCCGGTCAGCGTGCCGCCCGTTCCGACGCCTGCGATGAAGATATCTACTTTGCCGTCGGTGTCGCGCCAGATCTCTGGACCGGTGGTCGCCCTGTGGATCGCCGGGTTGGCCGGATTGACGAACTGGCCGGGAATAAAGCTGTTCGGGATCTCCAGCGCCAGCTTGGCGGCCTTGGCGATCGCGCCCTTCATGCCCTGGGAGCCCTCTGTGAGGACCAGCTCCGCTCCGTATGCTTTCAAAATATTGCGTCTCTCCACGCTCATGGTCTCGGGCATCGTCAGAATAATGCGGTAGCCCTTCGCGGCTGCGATCGCCGCAAGACCGATACCGGTATTGCCGGATGTGGGTTCAATGATCGTGGAGCCTTCTCCCAGCAGACCCTTGGCTTCCGCGTCTTCGATCATCGCCTTGGCGATGCGGTCCTTTACGCTTCCCGCGGGATTGAAGTACTCAAGTTTCACAAGGACTTTCGCTTTCAGTCCAAGGTCTCTCTCAATATTTGTGACCTCTAAAAGAGGGGTGTTTCCGATCAGTTCCGCAGCGCTCTTGTGAATATTAGCCATGATATTCCTCCTTCTACAATTTAGTTGTGATGTCCGAGCCCCGACGGCCGGTCAGGGCTCTTAGTTGATAAGCGCGGGTGTCGATGTTTTGACTCAGCCAAGTGCGGCAAAGCCCTTCTCGAGGTCCGCGATAATGTCATCTATGTGCTCGGTTCCTATGGAGAGCCGGATGGTGTTGGGCTTAATACCCTGGTCCAGGAGCTCCTCCTCAGAGAGCTGGGAGTGAGTGGTGGAAGCGGGGTGGATCACAAGGCTCTTGACGTCTGCCACATTGGCCAGCAGGGAGAAGATCTCCAGATGATCGATGAAATCCCAGGCTTCTTTCTGGCCGCCCTTGACCTCAAAGGTGAAGATCGAGGCGCCTCCGTTCGGGAAATACCGCGTATAAAGCGCGTGATCCGGGTGATCGGGAAGGGAGGGGTGATTGACGTTTTCCACCAGCGGATGAGCCGCGAGGTATTCGACGACCTTCTTCGTGTTCTCGGCGTGCCTGTCGAGCCTCAGGGAGAGGGTCTCCACGCCTTGCAGGAGCAGGAATGCGTTAAAAGGAGAAATAGCGGCGCCTGTGTCGCGCAGCAGGATCGCCCGGATGTAGGTCACGAAGGCAGCCGGTCCAACAGCATCGTAGAAAGAAATTCCGTGGTAGCTGGGATTGGGATCCGCAAGCTGAGGATACTTCCCGCCGGCGCGCCAGTCGAATTTGCCGGACTCGACGATGATGCCGCCCAGTGTCGTGCCGTGGCCTCCGATGAATTTCGTCGCGGAGTGGACGACGATGTCGGCTCCGTGTTCGATAGGACGGATCAGATAGGGAGTTCCGAAGGTATTGTCGATCACCAGCGGAAGCCCGTGCTTGTGAGCGATCTGCGCGATCGCGTCGATGTCGGGAATGTCGCTGTTCGGGTTGCCGAGGGTCTCCAGATACACAGCCCGTGTCTTATCTGTGATGGCGCCTTCGAGCTCCGCCAGGTCGTGCGCGTTCACGAAAGTCGTCTCGATGCCGTACTGGGGAAGTGTGTGGCCAAGAAGGTTGAAGCTTCCGCCGTAAATAGTCTTCTGCGCGACGATGTGCCCGCCGCCTGCGGCCAGGGCCTGAATTGTATAGGAAATGGCCGCCGCACCGGAAGCTACTGCCAGGGCAGCGGTGCCGCCCTCAAGAGCAGCGAGACGCTTCTCGAGCACCTCCTGGGTGGAATTGGTCAGACGTCCGTAGATATTTCCGGGATCGGCGAGGCCGAAGCGGTCCGCCGCGTGTTTGCTGTTGTGGAACACATAGGAAGTGGTCTGGTAGATTGGAACGGCGCGGGAATCGGTTGCCGGATCGGCCTGTTCCTGTCCAACGTGCAGCTGCAGGGTCTCAAACTTGTAATTACTCATTTTATTTCTCCTTTTTTTGGTTCTTTATGATCTCACGGTTGCCTCAGGCAGATCCCGGGACAATAAAATACCCGGGATCTTCATAAAAGCTCCCGGGCAAATGGCAAGTGAGTGTGCCTGCAGCACTAACATCGCTCTTTCGTGAGGCGCGCGGACATGCAGTCGGACGCCCCGGCCATCCTATATGCCCGGGAGTTCAACATTCGCCAACACATAACGATATTCTGATCGGATGTATATTTGCGGAACATCGTTTACGCCTCCTTTTGGTGAGAATCATTTCTTGGCGCCATTATATGTCTATTAACCTATCATGTCAATAGGCAAATATTCGGAAAATTATGCCGGCGCATCTTGATTTACCCATTTACCTACTATAAAATAGGCAAAAAACAGAAAGGCGGTATCCTTATGATCTCAACCAGAGGGCGCTACGCGATCCGCGTATTGATCGATATTGCAGAAAATGATAACGGCAGCTACATCCCTTTAAAGGACATCGCTGCCAGACAGAATATTTCCAAAAAATACCTGGAGATCATTGTTAAAGATATGGTGGCCGGCGGTCTTTTGACCGGAGTGAGCGGCAAGGGCGGCGGCTACAAATTGAACCGGAAACCCGAGGAGTACAATATCGGCGAAGTTATCGAACTGATGGAGGGCTCCCTGGCGACCGTGGCCTGCCTTGCAAATGACTCAGTTCCCTGCCCCAGAGCGGGAGAGTGCGAAACTCTGCCCATGTGGGCGGAGTACGACAAACTGACCCATGACTTTTTCCACAGCAAGTGGCTGAGCGATCTGGTCCGTAAATGACGGTCAGCAGCTCTCTTCCAGGAACTTTCTGAGCTCCGGCAGGCGCTCTTCCATCTCTTTTCTCCCGAGTTCATAGACTCTGCGAAGCTCTGCGGGGTCGTCCTCGGTACGGCTGATGCCCAGATCATGAGGGGGACGGATGACAAATGCGTTCCCCGCCAGCTCCTGCTCCCGCACGTAAGCGGTCTGCTTATTGTAGCGGATGTGGCGCACTTCCATGGCCCTGATCACATTGGGATACTGATGCATCGTCAGGCGGATCAGAGGGATCATCTTGCTTTTCTTCTTCACAAAGCCGAGGGGCTGCGTGAGAACCACGACGTTCCTCTTGTAACCGCGGCGCTCCATGCTCGCGAGCGGGATGCTGTCCGTGATGCCGCCGTCCAGAAGTTTGTAGCCGTCGACTTCCACAATGCGGGATACGACCGGCATGGAAGCAGAGGCGCGGAAGTATTCCATATCTTTGGCGTCGCCGTTGTTCAGGCGCTTGTGGATCGCCTTTCCGGTCTCGACATTGGTGCAGACCGCGTAGAAAGGAGTCGGATTGGCCTTGTAAGCCTCCTTGTCGAAAGGATCGAGTTTATTGGGAATCTCATCGTAGCAGAACTGGACGCCGTACAGATCGCCGGTCTTGCGCAGAGATTCCAGGCTGCAGTATCTGGGATCGCCGCAGAAGCGCATATTGTAGCGGATCGAGCGGCCGATCTGCCCGGACTTATAATTGCAGCCGAAGACCGCGCCCGCCGAGACGCCCATGATCCCATCGAATTCAATTCCATTTTCCATCATCACATCCAGTACGCCGGCGCTGAACAATCCGCGCATCGCGCCGCCTTCCAGGACAAGCCCTGTTTTCTGATTCATCATCCGGATCTCCTCATAGTATAATTAACCGGATCGCGCTTTTTTGCCAAAATATAGCCCAATCCTCTACAAAGTAGTAAACTTACATAAGATGTCGTGTTCTCACTATTGTAGCGCACGATCGTTCATTCGCCAATTTACAAATACGCCTGATTGTCAAACTGATGGAGGAAAAATGAACGTATTTCGATATATTATTCTGGTCTGCTGCGCGGCGCTGGACCTCGGACTGCTTCTCTTCGGGATTGTGGGACTCTTCACTTTTGTCGGAGATCCGCATCCGGGCGTTCCGGTCGCGATGGTCGTGTTCTGGACACTTGGCGCTGTGGCGCTGTTCGGGCTGACCATTTGGAGCTTCTTCAGAACCGCCAAAGGCAAAAAACTGCCCGTGCTGTACGGCGTTTTCTGGAAGACCGTGACAGTCATGCTGGTACTAAGCGCCACCTGGTTTTCTCAGGAAATTCCGGAAGCGGGCTGGCTCATGCTTGCCCTCGCTGCCGGACTGGGCGCGCTTCTCTATTTCTTTCCCAAATTTTCGGGCGACTTGCAGGCCAGGAGTTATGCGAAAGCCGGTGCAGGCGCACAAGGCGGAGCCGGACCGCAAGCCGGGGGAGGTTCACAGGCGAAACAACAAGCCGGAAAGGCTGTGGAGTCCCCTGCTTTTCGCGCGGACAAGGCGAAATGGGCCTGGGGGGACGCCGCTCTCGAGTACTTCCGGCTGCGGGGAACCCTTTATGACCTGAATGACAGCGGGCAGAAAAAGGAATTTCAGGACAGGATCAGCGCCATGCAGGACAGTGAGACGGACAAGATTTACGATTATGCCGGCATGCCGATTTCCTATTTTCTTGGCTGGCTTATTGACAGAGACCTGCTAAGCGACGAATTCCGTAATCTCCTCGGCCCGGAGCTGCTCCAGGCCGTAAAGGACGGGACACAGTCGCCCGTGGAAGCACTCAGGGATTTGGACTACGTGCTGGCAAGAGATGACATCGATCCGAAGGCACACCGGTTTATGGATCTCTACTACGACGATGGGGAAACAGGCAGCTTAAACAAACGCAGCGCACACAGCGCCTTTAAGCACAGTACTCACAAGTATTTCTTTGACTATTACAGAGCGGTATGCAGCCGCTTCGATGTGCCCAGGTACTACTGCGTGGACTTTAACAGGGATAGTTTTCATAAACTGTGGGTCAATCATTATTCTCGTGGGATTGACCATGCCACACTATAGGTGTTCGATGCCGCCCGCCAGCCCTGACATGAACCTCAGGCAATGCTGCAGGGTC
>CADBIU010000074.1 GCA_902794825.1 uncultured Lachnospiraceae bacterium | reverse complement strand
GCGCAGTGGTTGGCAGCGCAGACAGTGAAGAGATCACGCTGCAGGCCAGCGATATTTAAGGGGGTGCACAAGAATGGCTAAAGCTTTTGGTATTATCACTTCATCCGCGGAGCACAAGGTAGACGGTCTCCAGGATTACCGTCCCATCGGCAGCTTCACTTTCCTGGGAAGATATCGTGTCATCGACTTCCCTATCTCTAACCTGAGCAACAGCGGCATTATCAACCAGCAGGTTTATATTGCCAGCAAGGCTCGTTCCATGATCGCACACATCGGAACAGGCCGTCACTACAACATCAACTCCAAGCGCGGGAGACTCCAGCTTCTTCCTCCCACCGAGGAGAAGGTAAACGACATCTACAACACCAACATCCGGGCAATGTATGAGAACCTTGAGTACATCAAGAGACAGTCCCAGGAGTACGTTGTGATCGCTCCCAGCTGCATGGTCTTCAAGCAGGACTACGATGCTCTCCTTCAGGGACACGCAGCATCCGGCGCTGACATCACAGCTCTGTATCACACAGTCCACCACGCTAAGAGCGGCTATGAGACCTGCCACATCTTCGATATCGCAGATGACAAGGTCAACGCGATCCGCCGCAACCTCGGCGACGAGGATGTACGCGCCATCTCTATGGAGTCCTTCGTTATGAAGAAATCCCTGCTGATCAAGCTGATCGGCGAGGCAAGAGCGATCTCCTCCATGTTCAATCTGTCCGACGTCATCAATGCCAAGATCGGCGATCTGGATGTCCGTGCCGTTGAGCACTTCGGATACTTCGGACCGATCACCAGCCTCAAGAGCTACTATGACGCCAATGCGCAGCTTCTCAATCCTGAAAAGGCCGCTGAGCTCTTCACACCTGACTGGCCGATCTACACCAGAACCAATGATTCCTGCCCCAGCCAGTACTATGATGAAGCGGAAGTCAAGAACTCCCTCATCTCCAACGGCTGCGAGATCCACGGAATGATCGAAGATTCTGTTGTCGGCCGCGGCGTAGTCATCGGCAAGGGCTCCGTGATCAAGGGCTGCTACATCAGCGCTTACACCACGATCGGCGACAATGTACATCTCGAGTACCAGATCGTTGACAAGTATGTCACGATCGATCACGAGAACTGCATCATCGCTGACAAGGAGAATCCCGGATACGTCAAGTACATGGACAAGCTTTGATAAAAATTGTCTTTTGCCAAAGTATTGACAGAAATCTTTTCTTTTACCTGCTAAACAGTTATAATTAGTTAGCATTTTAAAACCTTTTATTATTCTGCCCGGCATAAATAATGCCGGGCAGACATTAACGCAATTTCCATCAAGGAGGAAAATTAACATGTTAGTATCTGCAAAAGAAATGACTGCTGCTGCAAGAGCCGGCCACTATGCAATCGGCGCTTTCAACCTCAACAACCTCGAGTGGACAAAGGCTGTCCTCAAGGCTGCTCAGGAGTGCCAGGCTCCCGTTATCGTTCAGTGCTCCGAAGGCGCCGGCAAGTACATGGCTGGTTACAAGACAGTTGTCGACATGGTTAACGATGTGATCGCTTCCCAGGGTATCACTGTTCCCGTAGCTCTTCACCTCGACCATGGCTCATACGAAGGCTGCCTGAAGTGCATCGACGCAGGTTTCTCCAGCATCATGTTCGACGGCTCCCACTTCTCCATCGAAGAGAACATCGCTAAGACCAAAGAGCTGGTAGCTCTGGCTCACGAGCACGGCATGTCCATTGAGGCAGAGGTCGGCGGCATCGGCGGCGAGGAAGACGGCGTTGTATCTCAGGGCGAGTGCGCAGATCCCGACGAGTGCAAGCTCATCGCTGATCTCGGCGTAGATTTCCTTGCATGCGGCATCGGCAACATCCACGGCAAATATCCCGCAAACTGGGCAGGACTTCGTTTCGACGTTCTCGAAGCCATCAAGGAGAAGGTAGGCGACATGCCTCTCGTTCTTCACGGCGGTTCCGGTATCCCCACCGAGATGATCCAGAAGGCCATCAAGCTTGGCGTTTCCAAGGTTAACGTCAACACCGAGTGCCAGATCGCTTTCGCAGAAGCAACCAGAAAGTACATCGAAGAAGGCAAGGATCTCCAGGGCAAGGGCTTCGATCCCCGTAAGCTTCTCGCTCCCGGCGCACAGGCTATCACAGACTGCGTCAAGGAGAAGATCGTTATCTTCGGTTCCGACAACAAGGCTTGAAGATAAGTGCTTAAACAGGCATTGACTGTATAGTCTTTGATCTATTATGAGCATAACAAAGGCTGCCGCATCAGCGGCAGCCTTTTATTGCGTCTGCAGTCATGAGACCGTTTACTGCTTACTCTGCTTCTTCACTTCTCCACGTGCGTTTCCAGCATTTCTGTCAGGAAGGTTCTCTGATAGATATCCGTCAGTCTTCCGCCGAACTCCAGATCGCACTCGCCGAAAGGCTCGTCCCTGACCTCCAGTCCGTTTTCCCTTAAAACCCTCACTTTTTTGCCATAAGTGTCGGTCGTCACATACTTGCCTTCATTGTCATAGTAGTCAAAGAGGAACTGCAGGGTATCGCCGGCCTCCAGGGTCAGCAGGCCCTTCTCCATAAAGGGAAGGGGGTCGTTGACCAGCTGATAGCCCAGAATATGGGCCTCCATGGGCTGGTCGGATCCTTCCTTGACGGGATCGCACTCGATCTGAAGCTCGATCTGCGTATCGCCGTTGAGGAGCGCCCTTGTGGTACCGGAAAATACCGTTCCTTCCTCCGTCTCTCTTGCCTGGTCCGCGTTATAGCAGATCAGCGCGCCGCCGATGTGAGGCCAGGAATTCTCCAGGGCCACCATGGGGTTGCCGTTTGCATCCAGCGCACCGATGTGGTCGCTTCCCAGATACATGCGCCCCTGCTGCGTATGCATGTAGACCGCCACCTGGCAGTCCACGATGTTCTTCCAGGCCTTGTCCGGAAGCTCGATCTGATAGCCGGCTCCCGTGTCCTTAAGGGGAATGTCGATGAAGGCCTCTGCCGTGTCATAGTCCTCAAAGCCCTTCACATACCAGGGCTCCTTGGTGTAGTCGACCGCGATCGAGCTCAGGAAGGAATTGCTGCTCAGGGCTTTGGTCTGCTGGCTGGCCATAATGCTGAAATAGTCGTTGCACATGGCTCTCTCGGCCTCAAGTCCCATCGCGTCCAGCTGTGTGTAGGTCGGTGAATAGCTGCTAAGGTCCTTGACGGGGAAGCAGAAAGCCACGCCGTTTACGCCCGTGCCCGAATTGGCGTTTCGAACCACCACGCAGGCCTTGATCGCGTCGCTCAGTTCCTTGTACTGCGTATCGGTCAAAATATTGTTTTCATAGTCAAGTCCCTGAAGTCTTGTCAGGTAATCCACCAGATCGATCTGCGTTCTGCCCATAAAGGTGTAAGCGCCGGAAGCGGCGATCGAGATGTTGGCATAATTGTCGGAACTCTCCTCAATTGCCCTCTTCTCCTCCGCGAAGAGCTGATCCAGCTTCTCGTGCGCGGGCTTTACATAAGTCATATCCAGGAGGGACAGCGTGGACTGCGTGTCCGTTTCGCCATCTTTGGATGCGGTGTTGTAGGGATCAAAGCTGGCGACCATGCTGGTGCCGAAATCCTCTGTGGAAATACCGGGATTTTGGGCCAGCTCCGAGAAGCCGAGGGTGTAGTTCCACCCGAATCCGCTTTCCGATTCTTCGGAGGCCAGGAAATAGTCCGCATAGGGCTCCAGGCTGTAGGCCAGGTCAAAATCCTGCATCAGGCAGGTGTCAAAACCGATCAGGTCGAACTGCACGCCGGCTTCCTCAATGGCCTTTGCAATTTCGCTGGTGGGCATGGAATCGTCGTTGTCCTCCCTTTTGTTGAGCTGCTCCGAGCCGTAGCCGTACGTGAGTCCTCCGCCGTGATCCCAGAAGACAAGCATGTAGCGGTCTGCGGGATAGTTCTCCTTTGTCCATCGGATGAAGTCCGCAAGAGACTCCTTTTCCGCCATGCACAGGGAGGGATCCAGATCCCGGACCTTCTCTATTTTGCCGTCCTGCACCGCATAGCGGGCGTAAGAGCCGTCTTCCATGCCGTCCGTGTACAGGCGCTCCGCCGCTCCGACCTGCAGGACGACGGTCATGTTCTCTCCCTCTTTCGAGGCCTTCCGGATCTGTTCAATATTGACCGAGGCAAGGCCCCTCTTGGACTCCAGGTCCGTGGCGATCACATACTCCATGACGACCACATTCTTATCCGCGGAGTGATCGGGATAGAAATAGTCCCTCGAGCGCTGCGACTGTGCCGTCTCGATCGCCGCCGCGTCCATCATATCCGCACGGCGCACCACATCTCCCTGCTGCGTCACATTGCCGATTTTCTCATTGTTGTCTTTGATCAGGTATTCCACAACGGGTCGGGGCGTATTCTCCCTGATTGACAACAGGCCGACGACAAATACCAGTGCCAGGAACTCCGCCGCCGAAAACAGGAAAACCGTGCCGTTTAAGAGGATCTGCACAATCTTGGGCCACTGCCTGATCTGGAAACTGGGCGCCGTAAACTGCGCCCTGCCGTAGCCCAGATAGAGTAGACAGGGGACCGGGAAAAATATGGTCAGGATCCCGAAGAGTATGCCCATGTTAAAGGCCTGGCTGATCCTCCAGCTGAGCCGCATGAGGAAGACACTGTACACCAGAAGACCCGCCATCCAGAAAATAATGCTGAATATGGACTGGGCGCCCACGTAGCGCGAGGCGGCCAGAAATACGATCGAAGAAAGGACCGGCTGATAAAAGGACCGCATGCTGGCGAAGAGGACCTTGGACATCCTCCATTCCGCCGCCAGCGGCACAAGGCCAAAGCCCGGCTCCGCTCCCATCTTGCGGATGATCCCGGAATAGATGAGGACATAGACCGCCCAGATTATGAGCATAATGAGTATGGAACCGGTAAAATAAAAGGGGATCATTTGCTTCCTCCTGTCTCCTGTGCAATAGCAGTGTTCCTTCCGGCTCTTTGGCCGGGCGCTTTGTCAGTGTTTCTTCCAGTTTTCCAGCCAGGTGTGGGCCAGACCGATCCATGCCGTGGCGGGCGTATCCTCCACGCGCTCCTCGGATCTCGTCCTCCAGTCGGCCAGGCTCATGCCGTGCACATCTCCGGGGAAAATGTGATATTCCAAAGGCTTTTTCGCGTTTATGAGCGCCGTGGCAAGAAACAGGGAATTCTGCAGCGGCACGGCGTTGTCATAGGACGTATGCCACATGAAGACCGGCGGCATATCCTTGATATCCTGCTTCTCCAGGGACATTTTGGCAAGCCAGGCCGGGTCCGCGCTTCGCGCCTCTCCCAGCAGATCGTCGAAGGATCCCCGGTGGGCAAATTCGCCGGAAGTGATCACCGGATAGGCCAGTATCAGGCCGTCGGGCCTTATCTGCTTCGCCGTAAGATCCACGCCATTCTCCTTTCGGATCTGCGCAAACCATTCTGTGTTCCAGAATACTCCCAGAGAGGCCGCAAGATGTCCGGCAGCCGAAAAGCCCAGGACCGCGATCCTGTCCGGATCGATGCAGTACTCTCCCGCGTGTTCTCTGAAGAAAGCTACCGCCTTTGTCAGTTCCAAAAGCGCTGTAGGAAACACAGCCGGAGCACAGGAATATCGCAGGACAGCCGTGTGATAGCCCATGGCGTTAAACTGCATCGCTACTATCTCCGCTTCCCTGTCTGAAGTATGATTGTACCCGCCGCCCGGACAGACCAGTATGAGCGGTCTCTCCTGCACCGTAAACTTATCTGTGACGCTCAGAAGATAGGTCTCCAGATACGTATCCTCCAGTGTCCCCGGAACCCGGATCTCTTCTTTGATGATCTTGTGAATCATAGTGTTGGACCTCGTAAAAATATTGTTATTCAGATAAATATGCTTATTATTTTAACACAACTGCGGTTTGTGTTATACTGACTTGAAACATGGTTTTGGAAAGGAATACGCAAAATGGGCTTTTTAGATAAACTGTTTAACAGAACCGACATCAACATCGCCGTCGAGCAGTTTCAGGCGACTCCCGGCGCCTTTCTCATAGACGTAAGGACCGGCCCCGAATACGAAGCCGGCCACATCGAGGGCGCTGTAAACGTGCCCCTCAACAGCATTCATTTTATCGTCAACCACGTCCGGGACATAAACGCCCCACTCTATGTATACTGCCAGAGCGGCGCCCGCTCAGGCCAGGCTGTCTCCATGATCCGGGAGATGGGCTACAAGAATGTGACAAATATCGGCGGTGTGAACCGCTATAAAGGAAAGCTGGTGCGGTAAAGCATCAGCCTTCTTTTTGTCTTCCGCATCCCGGTCTCACGCAGGGTACACTCTTACAAAATACCCGGTTCCCAGAGCTTCCTCCTCGTCGTAATCCCCGTACATCATTCCATTCAGGGACAGATCCATGATCTCGTGATAGCCGCACTCTTCCAGCAATTCCCTGTTGGCTGTAAGGAGCGCCGCGTCTTCTACCACTTCCCCGTCCATTTCCGCTATCGGCATCGGTGAAATTCCCACCGCCCTGATCCGGATATTCATCGCATGGCGCAGGATCTTATCCAAATGGGTCAAAAGATAGCTCGCGATCCCCCTCCTCCTGTACTGCGGCACGACAAACACGCCCTGGATATAACCTGAAAAGCCCTGTATATTTTGCCACTTCTCCTCCCGAACGCAGAGTTCCTGAGATTTGTTGAAGGCTTCCGCAAGGGCGACCTCTTCCCTGCCGAACGGATCCGCTGCATAAAGTATATCCATGCCGCAGGAGTAGACCAGATTCTCGTCGTAGAGCTTGCCCCAGAGCTTGGCGCACATCTGCCCCCGGCACCACACCGTGACATTAAAAATCATCCCGTAATAATCGTTGGCTTCTTCGTTTTCCTTCGGCGTCAGTTCCAGCTGGAAGGAATCGTATTCCATCCTTGTAGAATACACTTTCAGCGCATAGATTTCTCTGTCCATGGAAGATCTCCCCGTTTTAGCAAAAACTTCTCAATAAGTCCTCTATTAAGTGCAATTATGAAGTAGCGTTCTTCGCTTTTTCTGTGCTATAATGCCACGTGATTTAATGAGTAAGGACTGAATTATAAGGAGAAACACCCTTGGCATCGAACACATCCAAAGAAAACAAAATGGGCGTCATGCCCGTCAAAAGACTGATCATCAGCATGGCACTTCCCATGATGATCTCCATGCTGGTGCAGGCCCTCTACAACGTAGTGGACAGCATCTTCGTCGCAAGGCTCGGAGAGAACGCGCTCTCCGCCGTCACTTACGCATTTCCTCTGCAGAGCCTGATGATCGCTGTCGGCTCAGGTACCGGCGTCGGTATGAACGCCCTGCTCTCCCGCTCTCTTGGCGAGAAGCGCTTTGACAAAGCCGACCGTGCCGCCAACACCGGCATTTTCCTGACATTCTGCAGCTATATAGCATTTCTGCTCTTCTCGCTGTTTCTGTCCCACTGGGCAATCGCAGT
>CADBIU010000073.1 GCA_902794825.1 uncultured Lachnospiraceae bacterium | reverse complement strand
TATGTGTCTGAGAGCGGCAAGATCCTTCCCAGACGGATCACCGGCACATGCGCAACTCACCAGAGAGCGCTGACCGCTACGATCAAGAGAGCCCGTCATCTGGCTCTTATGCCCTATACAGAGCGCTGAGCTTAGGGCAGCATAGGTGGAATTCAGAGGCCTTCTTCCCTGACAGACTTGGGAAGAAGGCCCTTTTATCTTTTTCGCATAAGCGTTTAGTGGTATATTTAGAGTAACAGCGTTGACAGGCTGCGGACAGACTGCGGCAGGACCATATCTGAGAGGAGAAGTATGAAACTGGAGATAGCGGATTCTTTTTATCAGGAAGAGGAGAGGTGCGGATACCTGGTTTCCGCCCACATGAAGAAAGTCTGGGCGGTGGAACTGGATCTTCTTTATCAGTTGGATCAGGTCTGCAGAAAATACGGGATCACATACTATGCGTCCGGCGGCACGATCCTCGGCGCGGAGAGGCACAAGGGCTTTATCCCCTGGGACGACGACATCGACCTGATGATGCTCAGGGACCAATATGATCTTCTTTGTGCTCACGCGGATGAGTTTGAGGATCCCTACTTCTTTCAGACTTTTGACACAGACGAGGGATACTTCAGAGGCCACGCGCAGCTTCGAAACAGCAATACTACCGGCGTTCTTCTGAGCGAGGTGAAGAAGGGCTTTACCTTCAACCAGGGTATCTTTATCGATATTTTCCCCCTGGACAATGTGGTGCGGAACCGCAAGCTCTGGAAGAAACAGATGGATAATATCGACAAATACAGGGAACAGGCCAAGAAGCTCTACAGGACCACAGTAGGATTTGATCCCGAACAGGCCTCGAGGCTTCGCAAGACGGCGCACCTGTTCATGCCGCTTGTGAGCAAGGTGTATTCTTACAAGGACGCTTACAGAAAGTTTGATAAGGAATGCCGCAAGTACAACGACATTCCGACCAAGTATGTCGCGAAGATCAGTTTTCAGCCGTACGGCATGAAGATGTACGACCTGCGCTCCGAATTCGAGGGCACGGAGTATCTGGATTTCGAGATGCTCAAGGTGCCGGTCCCTTCGGGCTACAAGATCCATCTGCGCCGCCAGTATGGCGATTACCATAAACTTGTGATAGGAACGAGCGACCACGGGGAGCTGATCCTGGATCCCGATACGCCGTACAGGGAGTGGATCCGTAAATACCGTGAAGATCCGGAGGGGATGATCAATGAGCAGTGGGGAGAGACGTAAGAAAAAGCTGAGCGTATTTTTCAGAATACCGCTTCTTTTGGGTCTGTTTCTCGCCGTGATCACTGTACTGATCTATTTCATTTACTGGCCTGTAGGAGTGATCCTTACTGTTTATCTGGGAATATACTTTATCTTTACGCTTTACATGTACCTCAATAACAGTGAGATCCTGCGCAGGGAAATGTTGGAATTTGCCACCAACTACGACCAGATTCAGGGAGAACTGCTGAGAAACTTTGATGTGCCGTACGCGCTATTAGATGATACCGGCAAGATCGAGTGGATGAACGACGCTTTCGCGGGCGCTGTGCAGAAGGATACCAATTACCGCCGCTCGATCACGACGATCTTCCCGTCCATTAGGAGGGAGAGCCTTCCCAAGGACGACAAGGAGATCAGGATCCAGGTGGAGCGCGAAGGCTACAGCTTTATGGCCCGGGTCAAAAAATTGAATATGGCGGACCTTATTCCTTCCAATACAATGCTGGATGAGAAAGCCAAAAAGGGCGAACTCTATTCGCTGTTTCTGATCGATGACACTGCCGCGCGCCTGGCGATCCAGGAAGTGGATGATCAGAGCGTGGTGGTGGGATTTGTCTATATCGACAACTATGAGGAAGCTGTCGATACTCTCGAAGACGTCAGGAAATCCCTTCTCGTGGCGCTGATCGACCGTAAAGTCACGAAATATTTTGCTGCGATCGACGGAATCTGCAGCAAGATGGAGAAGGACAAGTATCTGATCGTCATGCGCAAGAAGGCGCTCAGGCAGCTCGAGGAGGACCATTTCGACCTGCTCGAGGACGCCAAGACAGTCAAGATCGGCAATGAGATGGCGATCACGCTCAGTATCGGCGTCGGACTGGACGGACTGTCCTTCACCCAGAATTATGAGTTTGCGAGAAACGCGATCGATCTGGCACTTGGACGAGGCGGCGACCAGGCAGTGGTCAAGAACTCGGACAATATCACCTACTACGGCGGCAAGAGCAGGCAGGTAGAGAAGAGTACACGCGTCAAGGCGAGAGTCAAGGCGCAGGCGCTCAAGGAGATCCTGAACGCTAGGGATACAGTCTTTATCATGGGACACCGGCTCGGAGATCCCGACAGTTTCGGCGCTGCCCTCGGTATTTACCGCATCGCTATGACGCTCAACCGCAAGGCGTATATTGTCATCAACGAGAGGACCGCGACCCTGAGACAGGTGCTGTCGCTCTTTGAAAAAAATGAGAATTACAGCAAGGAGATGATCATCGACAGCGTCCATGCGCTGGAATATGTCTCGGATAACGCGGCGCTGGTCGTAGTGGACGTCAATAAACCGAGCCTCACAGAGTGCCCGGAACTCCTGAAGAAGTGCAAATCCATCGTGGTTCTCGACCACCACAGGCAGGGCACAGAGGTCATCGAGAACGCGACGCTCTCCTATGTGGAGCCCTATGCGTCCTCCGCTTGCGAGATGGTATCCGAGATCCTGCAGTACACAGGTGAGAATGTCAAGGTAAGACCCGAAGAGGCGGACGCGATCTACGGCGGTATCGTCGTGGATACCAATAACTTTACCAACAGGACCGGCGTTCGTACTTTCGAAGCGGCGGCATTCCTGCGCCGCTGCGGAGCGGATGTCACCCGTGTGCGCAAACTGTTCCGCGACGACGTCGCTTCTTACAGGGCCAAGGCCGACGCGGTGTCTCACGCCCAGATCTTTATGGACGTGTACGCGATCTCCGTATGTGACGCGGAAGAGGCGGAGAGTCCTACCGTTGTGGGCGCCCAGGCTGCCAACGACCTTCTGGATATCAAGGGCGTCAGGGCAAGCTTTGTGATGACCCGCTATCAGGGCAAAATATTCGTCAGCGCGCGCTCCATCGATGAAGTCAATGTACAGCTCATCATGGAGAGAATGGGCGGAGGCGGACATCTGAACATTGCGGGATGTCAGCTTGAGAATATGACGATCGAACAGGCAATAGAACTTCTTAAGGCTACCATCAGCGAGATGACGGAAGCCGGAGATATTTGATACTTAAGGGGTGTGACCGCTCCGGAATGAGAGGTAAATCATGCAGGTTATTTTATTACAGGATGTCAAGTCACTCGGCAAGAAGGGTGAGATCGTAAAGGTAAGCGACGGATATGCCCGCAACTTCGTGATCCCCAAGAAACTGGGCGTCGAAGCTACGGAGAAGAACAAGAACGAGCTCAGGCTTCAGAAAGCGCACGAGGACAAAGTCGCGGCGCAGAAGCTGGCTGACGCCAAGGCAGCGGCAGAGGACCTCGCTTCCCGCAAGATCGTGGTCAAGATGAAGGCAGGAGAGAACGGCAAAGTGTTCGGCTCAATTTCCGCCAAGGAGATCGCTGCAGCCGCTAAGGAACAGCACGGACTGGATCTGGACAAGAAGAAGATCCAGGTCGCGGAACCCATCAAGTCCTTCGGGACCTTTGAGATTCCGATCAAGCTTCACACTCAGGTAACCGGAAAGCTCAATGTAGTAGTGCAGGAAGCGTAAAATGGCAGAAGAAGATGCGATCAGGAGGGTGATGCCCCACAGTATAGAGGCGGAACAATCCGTAATAGGCGCAATGCTGATGGATGCGGAGGCGATCGAAGCGGCCTCGGAGATGCTCAAGGAGGAGGATTTCTACGCCCGTCAGTATGGCGTGCTTTTCACGGCCATTCTGGAGATGCACCGGAACGGGATCGCTGTAGACCCGGTGACGCTGCAGAGCCGCCTGCGGGAGAAGAATCTTCCCCCGGAGGTTTACGGCACCGGAGTGCTCCTGGAACTGATCGAGCAGGTGCCCACTTCCGCCAATATCAGATCCTATGCGAAGATCGTCTCAGAAAAATCGCTGCTGCGCAGAATGATCCGCGCCAATGAGGAAATAGCGGGAGCGTGTTACACGCAGAAAGACGATCTTGAAGTGATCATGAACGACGCGGAGAAGAGGATCTTTGAGATCTCCCAGAGAAGGGACTCCAACGGGTTTGTGCCGATCCGCCAGATCGTGATCAACGCCATCGAGAAGATTGAGTACGCAAGCCATATCAAGGGAAATGTCACCGGCCTTTCTACCGGCTTTACAGATCTGGACAACCGGACGGCAGGCTTCCAGAACTCGGATCTCATACTGATCGCCGCGAGACCATCTATGGGCAAAACAGCGCTGGTCCTCAATATCGCCCAGCATCTGGCGCTCAAAGAGAACCGCTGCGTCGCTATTTTCTCACTGGAAATGTCCAAGGAACAGCTGACGAATCGTCTCTTCTCCATGGAATCCCATGTGGACGCCCAGAAGATCCGTACGGGAGACCTCACGGAGGCAGAGTGGGCTGACCTCGTGGAGAGCGCGGGAAATATCGGCGAGAGTAAGCTTATTATCGATGATACACCGGCGATCACAGCGTCGGAGCTCAGGTCCAAATGCCGCAAATACAAGCTGGAATACGGCCTGGAAATGATCATTATCGACTATCTGCAGCTGATGAGCGGAAGCGGAAAGTCCGGAGAGTCGAGACAGCAGGAGATCTCTGAGATCTCCAGATCCCTCAAGGCTATCGCCAGGGAACTGAATGTCCCGGTCGTATCTCTGTCTCAGCTCTCGAGAGCGGTGGAATCAAGACCCAATCACAGGCCTATGCTCTCTGACCTGAGAGAGTCGGGAGCGATCGAGCAGGACGCCGACGTCGTAATGTTCATATACAGAGACGATTACTATAACCAGGATTCCGAGAAAAAGGGAATCGCGGAGATCATCATTGCAAAACAGCGTAACGGCCCGATTGGCACCGTGGAACTGAGTTGGCAGCCCGCACTTACCAAATTTGCGAATCTTGCCAGATAGTATGCTCCCTGCGCAAAGCGGGACCAGATCAGACATCACGCCCTCATCAGGACGTTTATGAAGGAGGACAACAAAAGAACATGGAGCACTATTTTGACCCGAAGGTGGAATGCGCCTCCCGGGAACAGATCACAGCATGGCAGAACGAACGGCTGGTCAGACAGGTCGAAAGAGTTTACAACAATGTCCCTTACTATAAAAAGAAGATGGACGAGCTGGGCGTCCGCCCGGAGCATATCCACGGGATCGAGGACCTTCACCTGCTTCCGACACTCAGCAAAGACGACCTCAGAGACCAGTACCCCTACGGGCTGATGGCTGCACCGCTTTCGGACTGTGTCAGGATCCACTCCACCAGCGGAACGACAGGAAGAAGAGTTGTGGCTTTCTATACCCAGCACGACGTGGACTTGTGGGAGGAGTGCTGCGCAAGAGCTCTCGCTGCTGCAGGAGCGACGAAAGATGATGTGGTGCAGGTCTGTTACGGATATGGGCTGTTTACCGGCGGAGCGGGCCTTCACGGCGGTTCCCACAAGCTGGGAAGCCTGACGCTCCCCATGTCTTCGGGCAATACTGACCGTCAGCTTCAGTTCATGACCGACCTGGGGACAACGGTCCTCTGCTGTACGCCTTCCTACGCGGCTTATCTTGCGGAATCCGTCAATGAGAGAGGACTGAGAAACCGCATAAAACTCAAAGCAGGTATTTTCGGCGCGGAAGCCTGGACGGAGGAGATGCGCCGCGATATTGAGAAGGGGCTCGGTCTCAAGGCTTACGACATCTACGGGCTTACGGAGATCTCCGGTCCCGGCGTTGCGTATGAATGCAGCGCGCAGAACGGAATGCACGTCAACGAGGACCATTTCATCGTCGAAACGATCAATCCCAAGACGGGCGAACCGGTACCCCATGGACAGAAGGGCGAACTGGTCTTTACCAGCCTCACCAAGGAAGCTTTCCCGCTGATCCGCTACAGGACCAAAGATATCGGTATTCTCTATGACGAGCCCTGCTCCTGCGGCAGAACGCACGTGAGAATGTCCAAGCCTATGGGCAGAAGCGACGACATGCTGATCGTCAAGGGCGTCAACGTATTCCCGTCCCAGATCGAAACGGTGCTCATGAACTGCGGCTACCCGGCCAACTACCAGATCATCGTCACAAGAACGGGCAGCAGCGACCGCATCGAGGTGCAGGTCGAGATGACGCCGGAGATGTTCTCCGACTCCCTGTCCGAAGTGGCGGGAAGAGAAAAGCAGCTGGTCTCCGCACTCAAGGCAATGCTCGGCATTTACTGCGTTGTCAAACTCGTAGCGCCTAAGAGCATTACAAGGAGCGAGGGCAAGGCAAAGCGCGTGATCGACAAGAGAAATCTATATGTCAACGGTTCGGATCCGGCGTCGACCGATCCCGCAGCCCACTGATATGTATTTTAAAACAGCATAACCACTACAAAGCCTCTGAAAGGGGAGAACAGGAGGAGCAAATGACAGTCAAACAGATTTCCGTATTTCTGGAGAACAGACCCGGCGCACTGGCGGAGTTTACCAAGATCCTGGAGAAGAGCAACATTGACTTGCGGGCTCTCTCCCTGGCGGAGAGTGAAGATTTCGGCATCGTCCGCGTCATTGTGGACAACCCATTCGACACGATCCAGATCCTCAAAGATGAGGGTTATGTCTGCTCCATCACCAAAGTCATTGCAGTGGAGATCGAGGACAAGCCCGGCGCTCTGGTCAACATGTTGAACATCCTGGGAGACAACAAGGTCAACCTCGAATATTCTTACGCATTCCTTGCCAAAAAAGCGAACAGCGCCTTCATGGTATTTCGCGTAGCTGACAACGAGAAAGCGATTCGTGTCCTCACGGAGAACGGAATTAGGCCGATCTGCCATGATGATATGGAGCAATTGTTTAAATAAGCTTTGTATTTAATTAGGATAATGGTACGGAAGCACATGGATCCTGCTGAAACATGTTGAATTCGTGTGGTTTCACTATGATTTTCTGCCGCGATCCGGGGAGGACCGGCACCTGAACTCAACGGCCGCTCTTTATGAGCGGCCGTTTTCGGACAACGGGCCTCTCGGGCGGCAGGAGCTTCCGCCCTCGTCCTCCCCTCCTCTTGCAGAAAATCAAGTGAAAGCCGACACTCATTCAAAATGTTTGCAGCAGGACCATGTGCTTCCTCCCCCTCAGCTATCGAATATCGGGAAGCGGGAGATTCTAATATGGAGATATAGGATAGAGCTGTCATGATGACAGCTCTTTTTTAAGTTGTGAGCACATTAACTGTTTTGATAGGAGAAGTTGTAGCAGGGATGGTTCCCTCCTGCGCGAAGAAACAATTTAAGTGAATCCAACGGAAAGAAATGGATCTGAAGAGGGGTATGCCTCCTGCGCGTAATTACTATATACATACAAAAAAGCCCGGGACAAACGCCCGGGCTTTTTTATAAGTCTTATTGAACTCAACCCTCGGAAATAGCTCCAACAGGGCACTGAGCTTCGCAAGCGCCGCAATCGATGCAAGCGTCTGCGTCGATCTCGTACTGAGTATCGCCCTGAGCGATAGCCTCAACGGGACACTGAGCAGCGCAGGAACCGCAGCTGATACAAGCATCACTAATAACACGTGCCATGATAGTGGTCTCCTTTCTTGATGGTAGTTAGCCAAGCCTAAATAGCTTATTTTGCAGTCAAGGCACAGATAC
>CADBIU010000072.1 GCA_902794825.1 uncultured Lachnospiraceae bacterium | reverse complement strand
TTCTGGATGTATGATCCGAAGGGCGGCGAGTGCAACGGCTACATCTTCAAGGCCTACACAGAATTAGACTAATCAAAACTATCAAATAATAACCCCGGTCAATAGGGCTGAAGCTCTATTGACCGGGGTCTTTTTTTGACCTCATTCGACCTCTGGGGGACCTCTGCGACCTCTGGGGTAGTTTGTGGACAGGGGATAATCCGACCTCTGGGGTAGTTTGTCCATGGGGTAGTTTGTCCACACATGGGGACAAACTACCCCAGAGGTCGAGGTCGACTCCACACCTGTGGACAAACTACCCCAGAGGTCGATTTTAGATTTTACACGCGATTTACGCCCCATACGCCACTTTAATGATATCGTCGATCCCCGCCTCCTCGATGGAGACGTCCTTGATCGTCTTTACCTTCGATAGGTCCGCAATGATCTCCGCGGCAGTGAGGTCATTCTTCAGGAATCTGTATTTTGCCACATTTCCTTCGTGAAGGATCATCTCGCACCGGGGATGTTCCGGCGCCGCTTCATCGTAGTATTCGACGACAAGGGTCTTGTACGGCGCGATCCGGTCGACGATCTGAGAGAGGTTGCCGTCCTCCATCATGACGCCGTGGTTGATAATGATGATCCTCTCGCACAGTTCCTGGATGTCTCCGAGGTCGTGCGTGGTCAGGATGACCGTAGTTTTTCTGACTCGGTTGATCTCCTTAATGAATTTGCGGAGCGCAAATTTGGCGGAGACGTCCAGACCGATCGTCGGCTCATCGAGAAAGAGCACTTTGGGCGAGTGGAGCATGGAGGCCACGAGATCGCCCTTTACCCGCTGCCCGAGGGACATCTGCCTTACAGGCTTGTCGATGATTTCTTTGATCCCCAGGATCCGGTCCAGCTCGTCCAGCGTCCTGTCATAATCCGCCTGTCTGATCTGATAAATATGTTTGAGCAGTTCGAAGCTCTCGCCAAGGCGCAGGTCCCAGTTGAGCTGCGTCCTCTGCCCGAACACGACGCCAATGTTCCGCACCACCTCTTTCCGGTGCTTCGTGATATCCCGTCCGTCGATCAGAACGCGTCCCTTTGTGGGCGTCAGGATCCCCGACATCATCTTGATCGTCGTGCTCTTCCCCGCGCCGTTGGGCCCAATAAATCCGACGATCTCCCCTTCCCCGATGTGAAAAGACAGATCGCGCACCGCGTGTACGACCTTGTACTCCGGCTTCACGAGCCCTTTAAGCGCTCCGCTGAGGCCGGGGTCTTTATGTTTTTGCATATAGTCTTTACTAAGATCCTGAACATCAATCATAGTCAGTTCCCTGCACTTCCATACTTTCTAAGTCCCATGCTGAAGTAAGCGCCCGCGACGAGCATCACCAGGATTCCCACCCCCAGCGTGATCAGAGGAACCAGCATTGCGTTATAGGCGCTGTCGATCCCCAGGAGCGCCGACACCGGGTAGAACGAGATCCATCCGACCGGGATCAGATACGTCAGAATGAACTGCATGCTCTCGGGGTACATGGACAGCGGATACATCGTTGTCTTGTCCATGATCTCCTGCGTGTACTGCCCGAAGTCCACGGCGCTGCGAGTGTGGAACGACGTGCTCCCCAGCAAAATATAGATGCCCCCGCGAATAAGCGTAGCCCCCACAAGTATGACGACCACCTGCAGGATAAAGAGCAGGTTTACTGTCACCTCACACTTGACGCATCCGTAGATGAATACGAGTATGCCCGGAATCAGGTCTGTCACCCCGAAGATATTGATATTAGTGAAGAAGAACTGGTACAGCACTCCGAGCGGCCTCGTCAAATACCTGTCAAAATCCCCCTCGATCACGTAATATCCCATGAACCAGCCCTGCACGAAAAAGATCATGGAGAGCGCATGGGAGATCACGGAGAGCCCGTACAGAAAGGCCAGCTGCCCGTAGTTCCACCCGTTTATCTCACCGAAAGACTCCACGACAAACTTGATGATCGCGAATCCCATGATAAACTGGGATTGATCGACCTCTGGGGTAGTTTGTCCCCACATGGGGACAAACTACCCCAGAGGTCCAATCCCGCAGAGGTCGTTTTTCCACACATGGGGACAAACTACCCCAGAGGTCGATCTACCGATTTGCCTATTTATGATTCGCCCAAAAGGTTGTATCCTATCTATTGGAAAGGGGCGCCGCCCCTAAGTTAATACACGGAAAAGAGTATAGAAATGGACAACATGCAGACTGAATTAATAAAACACCGGCACACGCTCGCGGTCGTGGGAATGGGCGCCATAGCGTTCGGGATCTGGAGTTTGATCAAATCGATCCTGTATTTTGTGCTGGTAGAGCCGATCTTCGATACTATTTCTTCAAATTATGATGATTTATCCAACTCTAAGTACGAGGCCTGGGTCTTGGTTGCCATCACTTTCGCGCTCGTCGTCCTGTTTGTTCTGATCGATATGCTGCTCCGGTGGAAAGTGGGCAGGAAAGCAATGGCGGTCTCAAGGGGCGAACGGGAACCGGGGGTCGGTTTCTTCATCCTCTCCTCGATCCTCCTGCTGATGGACATGGCAGAGCTAATAATGGGCGCCTTATCGATTGCAGGGATCATTCCTTCCGATGAGGATATCACTGACCAGATCTCGACGCTTCTCGTTGACTTCACTTCTGTTGTGATGCTGATCGAAATGCTTTTCGCGGCCATTATGATCAGAAAGCTCGTGAAAAAGATCTCTGAGGGACAAAATACAGAGGGACAAAACACAGCAGAGCACAGTTCCGGCGCAGCCTGAACAACACTGCTGCAACAAACTCAGGGAAAGAAAACACAAAATGCAGATTGACTTTCATTATTATGCGACATATTGCGCGGCCTTTCTGGCAGGGTATTCCCACGAGGAGTGTCTTGCGATCTGTTACAGCGCCCAGTTTACGGACTGCTGCACGAGAACCCTGCTCTCCACCATCGGCGGGCCGTCCGAAGCGGCCACCACACAGCTGCAGCTGGAGATGATGGACGCCCGCACGGACCTTCTTGGGCTTCAGGATATTACGCGGATCTGGGCTTCCTTCCATTTTCTGCCCAGGGACCTGAAGGCGGACCCTGAGAAGGGCTCGCGCATCTATAAGGCAAAATATCGACTCATCTGCGGCCCCAACGGCGACCTTCTGGTGAAGACAGTAAATCTGGCCAAAGACAAAAGCCTCCAGGCCGCCGGCATCGCCATGCACGTTCTGGCGGACACGTGGGCGCATCAGTATTTTGCCGGGACGCCGTCCCAGGTCATCAACAACACGGACTACTGGTTTTTCGAGCTGCTCCCTGCGGAAGCCTCCGGCGACAGCCAAACAAGCAGGGACAGCGAAGCAAGCGGGAACTCCAAGAGAGCCTTCACAGAGCGAAGGATCACATTCCGCCACAATCCGACGGGGAAGGACGACCTGGACAAAGGCATCTATACGAGCACGGTCTACCAGCTTGAGGAGAACTCTGTGATGAGCCTCGGCCACGGCCGCGCGGGCCACTTGCCGGATTACAGTTTCATGCGCTACAAATATCTTCCCGCATGGGGCAAATACGAGGAGGTCATCAAGGACAATCCGTCCGATTACTATAAGGCGTTCTGCCAGATGGTATATGCTTTGAGATATCTGCGCGGGGATCACGAGTCCTTTGAGGCGGACCGCTATGACACTGAGAAGGTGTCCCCTTATGATGCCAAGATCAAGGAAATCCTCGAGAAGAGGCAGCTCGACGCCTGCGCCGACTGGAAGGCATTCGGAGAGCAACTCTCAGGCTGCGGGATCCCGGATTTCAACGCGAACCTCTATTGTGCCGAGTATAAACAGGCGCCCACAGACGATAAGGACGATACTTTCCTGGGTGGTTATATTGACGCGGCTCTGGCTCAGAAGACCATGGTCACGCATCAGATCTATCAATCGGACAATCTTCTGGCCGGCTACTCGGTGGAATACAGCGAGAGCCGTTTCCTGGGAATCCGGGACTTCATACACTACATTGAGCATAAAAGGAAAAAGGAGAAGGCATGAGTAAGTTCCAGCGCGTTCAAAACATAGTGATCGGACTGAGCATGCTGATCAGCGCGGCGGTCCTCATTTTGTTTCCGGAAGGCGGCTGCCTCTATATCATGCTCTTTTTGGCAGTTTCTCTGATCCTTCGGGGAATCTCAGAACTGATCTATTACTTCACCATGGCAAGATACATGGTGGGCGGGAAGCTGATCCTGTTCATCGGCGCCGTATTTTTTGACTTCGGCATCTTTACGCTGTCGCTTTCCGACGAGTCGAAACTGTTCGTGCTCGCCTATCTGCTCGGCTTTCACGCGTTCGCGGGCCTGGTCAATGTTTTGCGGGCACTGGAGGCGAAGCGGTACAAATCGACTTCCTGGAGGCTCAACATGGCCCAGGGCGTCGCGAGCATACTGACCGTCGTGATATTCATGATCTTCTCCCGCAACGAGATCCTGCTCGTATATTGCTACTGCGCAGGTATGATCTACTCCGCGGCGCTGCGAATCTACTCAGCGTTCAGAAGGACAGCCGTCGTGTATATTCAGTAAACAGTTTGTTGTTTAAGACAGTCCTAATATAAAAGGAGCCATCAGGATAAGTCCGATGGCTCCTTTATTGTATTCACTGTGCGTTTTCGGGAGTTCCTTTCTCCTGGTTTTCCCTGATCTTCTGATGATCCTCTTCCGCGTACTTCTCAACGTCCATCCTCCACAGGAGGAAGATCGACACAATAAAGGTCAGTATATCCATTCCCAGATAGACAAAGATCAGTACATTTTCTGCCGCTACAGGCTGTTTGACAAGAGTCGCGTCATAGCCGGTCACGCCGAGCAGTCCGCTGACGATTCCTACTGCCAGCCCCAGAAGGCCCACCATAATGGAACCATAGATCGACATTGTGAAACCGTCGCTTCTATAGCCGTTTTTGGCTTCGAGGTGATCAAGGACATCAGAGATGACTGCAAGCATGACATACTGAGAGGGGATGATCCCGACTGCCTTGAGCACGACGCCCGCGCAGACCATCTTGAAATTGTGGACTCCCATGAAAGCGACGGCGCCGCCCAGTACTGAAAAGATCAGTCCTATGACGATCGCGCGCTGTTTGCCCAGCTTGTTGGCAAGGGGCCACGCAATGACCATGCCTACAGCAGAGGGAAGGCCGCCGATCAGGCCCAGCGTGCTCATCATAGCGCCGGATGCGCTCTCCGGATCTGCGGCAGAAAGAACACTGTCGAACATCCAGCGCGCATAGAAGCTCATAGAGGTATTCTTAATCAGCTGGCCCATCATGAAGAAGAGAACATAGAGAATGACCATCCACCAGTATTTGTCCTTTGTACACGCATCAACATGCGTCTTCATAGGAATATCTTCGGCCGTCCGCTGAAGGTCCATAGTCTCCTCGGAGATGCGCTCTCTGGTGAAGTAGTACTCAAGAATGATGCCGAGTACTGTGATCAGAGTAAAGACGATCGAGAGCACTCTCCAGTGGGAATAGGATGCCGCGACGTCCAGAGAAGTTCCGTTGTAAGAGAACATATAACTCTGCAGCAGGATCGGAACCACGATACTGGCGCCGACACCGGCAGCCGCCACCATGGACGCGTTGGACATGGTAGCCAGGAGGCCTCTCTTGTCCGTATCGCGTGTAGACAGGGAGACCATCGAGCTGTGCGCTGTGTAGTAACAGGGGTACGCAATCGAATAGTACAGGTTATAGCTGACCGCGATCCATATCATCTGCAGAATCGAACCATTATTGGGAGAAGTGAACATCATGATTATAGCCAATGTCAGGAGCGGGATCGCCGCAAACAGATACGGGCGGGCTTTGCCGGCTGTTGTCCTGGTGTTATCGATCCACTTTCCTACCGACAGATTTCCCAGCACAACAAAAATAACGGAAACGATCGGAAGGAGCGCCGCAAATGCGCCTGCCCCGAATTTGGTCCATCCCAAAACATCCGCATAATATCTGGTCAGATAGGCGCCGAAGATCATATTGGCCAGCATCGCGCAGAACGGTGCCAAAAAATAGCCCAGCGCGATCTCCGGTATTTTGACCTCGTCGCTCTTGATCCTGGTCCTGAGAACCGGCTGCTCAACTGTTTTTTTCAATAGATCCATTGTGTCCCCTCCATGCAGTAAATCGCAAGTACATCACACATGCCTATATTATACCCTATAATGGGTACTTCTTCATATAAGAACCCCCGCCGCGGATCCAGACTCGCCGAACTTGTCGCGCACGCCGATGCGGTACATCTTTGTCGGGCACTTCTCAGCAAGGCACTCCGCTACTGCGCCGCCCAGGCCGCCGATGATGTTGTGCTCTTCAGCGGTTACGACCTTGCCGGGATTGTTTTTAAAAACACAGTTTTTGTTCTTTTTACTTCTTGCTTTTGATTGTTTTTGTAGGTATATGTTTGTTTGAGCGATTGTTTTTGTGATCGTTTTGAAAGGAACATCTGATTCACATATGAAAGGACAAAAGATATGCACGTTACAAAGAAAGTTATTTCTAACTTGAACAAATGCTACGCCATGTCCGAAGTCACCGTTGAGGGCAAGCACTGTTTTGTCGTAGCAGCAGAGAAGCACGATCCCTGCTATCTCTTCTCCGAAGAAGGCGAACTCCTCGAGAAGGTCTGGGACGAGCCCGGCGGCGTTATGACCATGGCTCCGGTTCCCGGTGCGGACGGACAGTTCCTCGCAATTCACAAGTTCTACTCTCCCAACGACTCCGCTGACGCGAAGATCGTCATCGTGACCCGCAGGGGTAAAGGCGACTGGGAAGCAAGGACCCTTTGCGAGGCTCCCTTTGTTCACCGCTTCGGCATCTTCAGAAGAGCCGGCGTGAACTATCTGCTGGTCTGCTGCCTCAAGAGCGGCCATTCTTATAAGAATGACTGGCGCTTTGCAGGCGCATGCTTCGCGGCGGAACTGCCCGATGACCTCAGCGAGTTTAACGACGGTCATCTTCTCGAGCTCTCCCTTGTACAGGATGGCATGCTCAGAAACCACGGTTTCTCCAGAGCAGTGTGGGGCGGACACGAAGCGGCTGTGATCGGATGCGAACAGGGCGGACATGATCCTCGGCAAACCCACCTGGATCGTAGGCTGGCGCAAGGGAACCAAGTGCTCCATCGCGATCACATGGAACGCGGAAGCAGGCGACTATCGCGCTGAGACCTTCGATTCCAACACCGGTATGGCAAATGCTATGCATTTCGTCAGAAGCGACGGCAAGGAGATCGTCGTAGGTACGAACCGTGAGATCGACGAAGTTGCTTACTATGAATTTGAAGAGTAATCAGATCCGCCTGATCGCGTTCGATCTGGACGGAACGCTTCTTAACGCGGCCAAGGTTTTGACACAGCGCAACAAAGCGGCACTGGAACACGCCGCCGAGAAGGGAATCCTGATCGTGCCAACTACAGGAAGGCTCTTTGACGCTATACCTGAAGAGATACGTGAGTTTCCTTTTCTGCGCTACGCGATCACGATCAATGGCGCCGCTGTGTTCGACACTGAGACCGGCGATAATATCTACCGTGCCGAGATTCCCATAGAGCAAGCCATAGAGATCATGAGTTATCTCGACAAATTTCCGATCATCTATGACTGCTACAAGGACAACACCGGCTGGATGACACAGTCCATGTGGGACCAGGCAGAAGTCTTCGCTCCCAACGCATACTATCTCTCCTCGATCCGGACCAGACGCAAACCGGTTCCGGAACTTAAGGAATATCTGAGAGAGCAGGGCGGGTCAGTTCAGAAGATTCAGCTGTTGTGAAGCTCACATGAATAAATTCACGTGCTTCCATTCTGCGGCTTACGCCACAGGGCCGCTTTAGGCGGCCGGACTAACGCACCTGCGGATACGCCTCC
>CADBIU010000071.1 GCA_902794825.1 uncultured Lachnospiraceae bacterium | reverse complement strand
GTTCTTCTCGGATACCCACTCCCATCCTGTGTGCATATGGCCGTCTGCGGGGTCAAAGAGGTATTTCTTACCATTGATCCTTTTCCAGCGCAGAAGCATTTTGCCGTCGGAATCGAAGTAATAGGTCTTGCCGCCGATCGATTTGAAACCGGTGGCCCGATTTCCGTTCTGGTCAAAATAGTAAGTATCGCCGTCTATCTTCTGGAACTTATTTGTGCTGTAGGAGCCGTCCTTGTTGCGGTATTTGACGCCGCCGGAGGTCTCGATAAACTTTGCTACATAAGCGTATCTGGTCGGAAGAGCTGTAGACGCGTCTGCAGCTGTTACAGTCGCCGCGCTGCTCTTCATACTCGCCGTGACAACATAATCCAAAGCATTGTTGAACTGATAGTTAACAGTATTTACTACCCGGCCGGATCCGTCTTTTATCTGGACATTTACAGAGTTCATATTTCTCTCGCCGGCTACGCTGATATGACCTGCTTTGACAGAAAATGTGAGCATTCCGTTGTATCTGGTGCTGTAAATGTTGCAGGTGTTTTTGATGCTGTCAATGGCAGACTGCACCCAGCCTCCGCCGAAGGAGGAGGGACTGTCGCCTACCCAGTTATAGTAAGCAAAAGAGGGATTCACTTTTTTGAGAAAAGAAGCGGTATTGCTGGTATTTCCTCCGTGGTGGTTAAACTTAAAGATATCGGCGCTGATATTGATCCCGCTGCTGATGATCTGGTTCTCGGTCTGCTTTTCGATATCTCCGCAGTTGAGATAGGAGACGGTGCCGGATGTGACCTTAGCCACGAGAGAGTTGTTGTTGATGTAACTGGCATCGTAAGTGCTGCTGCTGTAGCTGCACCCCCAAAGAATAGACACTTTTGCGTTGCCTACAGTGAAGGAAGAGCCTTTTTTCAGATAAACGATCTGCGTCCCCGTATCGTTAGCCGCCTTGACGATATTATCATAGCCGTCAAGAAAACTCTTGCAGTAACTGCTGGACTGAGCGCCCTTTTTGAGATAGGCGGGGTCAGGCAGGTAAACCTTGCTTACATTGAATCTGCTGTCATAAAGGATCGACGGAATCTGATCCATATGATCATAGTGATAGTGGGAAAGATAGATATCAAAATTATAGAAATGATGGTCATCAAGATAATTTATCAGAGTGTCGTATTTGTCCCTGATATATGTATCCATCAGAAGATTCTTTCCGCCGCTGGAGACCATAGTTGAGTCGCCCCAATTGCCGGAATCCCCGAAGTCGATCGGAGTGATCTGCATATTTCCGCTGGCTGCACGGGCCGGAATGGCCGGAGCCAAAGAAGTAAAAGCAGTGAGAAAAGCGATAAAGAGTGTAAATAGAGAACGCGCTGCATTAAGAAAGAAGCGTTTATTCTCAGGGAATATATGTCTGTTCATAGTTACCTCTGTCTGCCCGCACTGGACGGCGAACGGATTATTCTGATATTTAAATACGCATTACCAGAATAAGGATAACATATAATTACAGAAATGTTAAGAAAAAATTAAAAAATATTGTAATTAATTAAGAATATGTCTATTCCTGTGACGAATGATGTAATTTATATAGCGCGATAACACCTGCGGAATACATTACAAGACCTGCAGCAAGCAGAAATCCTCCCGCATTCATAAGGACCTGTTGATAAACAGAAGAGTTGCCGGCGATCTCAAATACTCCACGAAGGAGACTGCTTACTGTAATAGCGGCAGCTCCGGTATTCCATAGCAGAGATGAGATGAGGCCGGGACCCGGCAGAGGCGGGATGAGCAGTAAAATACCGCAGGGAATGACACACAGCGCGAGGGGCCAGATGAACAGGAAAGTCATGAAAGGAGAGCGCACTCCGTGTGAAAACTGATCGTAAACCAGAAAGAAAAGCAGGCAGAACAAAGAGCAGAATACAGAGGTCATGAGCATTCGTTTAAGTTCGCCGATGTTTTTTTCACTTACTAATATAGACGATATCACTGATACCCCTTTCTGCGATCGTATCGCCGAATGTAGTGGGATGATTAAGAACTTTTCCGTTAAACCACATAGTGGAGGAACCGCCTCCGTCAAGATTATAAGCTGTGACGCATCCGAGGTCCTTCATCAAGTGAGCGAGTTCCAAAAGAGAGAGACCGACGCTTTCATCTGTTCTCCCGTCGGAGACAACAAAAAGATAATGGAGGGGTGAGATCACACCGAAGGCGGTCCTGGGATTGGTGACCTGGGCTCTCTTTACTTCCTCACCTTCTACTACAGAGATTTCGCCGTCAATCACGAGTCCGGGACCAAAAGAGAAGATATCTTCGGCTCCTGAATCCCAGATCTCTTCGGCGGTAAGATCCGCTTCCCTGACTATGTCGACAGCGCCGTTCTCGTACAGGACGAGATCCTCCTGATTCGGGTCCTTAGCCGGAACAGAGCGGTAAAGATAGCCGTTCCTGATGACATAACCGGTATCCCTGAATCCGTAATAGTCCCCGTTGATCGCCAGTATGGCGTCGTTCTGTTCCGCCATGGAAGAGGTTGTGTCGGTCAGATTCCGGCCAAAAGATCCTTCAGCGAGAGCTGTTTTGAGGTAAGCGGGATCATCTATGACGACATCCGCGATGTAGATATCTGTATACAAAGTCCTCATGTACCTGATCTCAATGGAAACTTCGCCATTATTATAGGAAGTATCTGTGATGACCGGATCAGTCAACAATCTTTTGCGTTCCTCTTCCTCCCTGTCAGCTTCTGAGAGAGCGCCGGGATCTGCGTCGTCTTCGGAGGTTTCTCCTTCCGGGGCAGTCTCAACAACTATATCAGCCGCAGTAATTATATCTCGGGGAATGACAAAGGCGTCGAGCAGCGTCCAAAGACTCCAGAGCAGGATCAGTACAAATGATACCGCGTACCATCTGCGTGAAAATCGTTTCCTGAAGGAAGCGGACATATTATCGATTTCAGTCTTTCCGGATTTCCTTTTTCTCATGTTTTAATTACGATCCTTTAATATTCTGCTGCAAACATCAGGTTTATATTATAGCGCGTTTGCATATAAAGAAAACCAAAATAAAGTGACATTTTTGTGAAGTCCTTTATTATGGGGAATTCTTTTGCTATAATACAAAGATGAATTTGCATCTAGGAAAGGAATAGGTTCATTTATATGAATTTTGGAAGGAGAGGAATTCGAAGCAGGCAGGATTACCTTGCGTCAAAGAGCAGAAAAAGGATAAAGAAGATCATCCTGGGTGTCTCCCAGCTTTTACTGGTAGGCGTGATCGGGCTCTGCGTTGCAGGGGCAAGTCTTGCGGCAGGCGTATTCCGAGGCGTGATAGACAGCGCGCCTAATCAGACAGTTATCGATGTCAGCCCCAAGGGATTCTCATCCTTTGTGTACGATTCACAGAACAATGAGGTCGCGAAACTGGTTTCCGCGGATTCCAACCGAATCCCGGTCTCCGGAGATATGATCACAGACAATCTCGCCCATGCGTTTGTGGCCATCGAAGATGAACGTTTTTATGAACATAAGGGGATTGACGCTCCCGGTATTCTCCGAGCAGCTGTGATCGGCGTGACTTCGGGGAATTTTTCCGAGGGAGCCAGTACGATCACGCAGCAGCTGATTAAAAACAATGTTTTTACGGAATGGACGAACGAGACCAGTGTCGAGAGGATCAAGAGAAAGCTTCAGGAACAGTATCTTGCGATCGAACTGGAGAAGAATATGAGCAAGGACACGATCCTGCTCAACTATCTTAATACGATCAACCTCGGACACGGCACTCTCGGAGTGGAAGCCGCTTCCCAGCGCTATTTTGACAAATCGTGCAACGAGCTTACGGTATCCGAGTGCGCGGTGCTTGCGAGCATTCCCCAGAACCCCACTCAGTTTGACCCGGTCATTTATCCTGAGCAGAACGGGCAGAGAAGAGAAGTAGTGCTTCAGTACATGCTCAATCAGGGATACCTGACGCAGGAGGACTACGAAGCGGCGCTGGCAGACGACGTATATTCCCGAATCAGGGAAGTGAATATTGAGAAGCAGGTGGAAGACAACAGGATCAACTCCTACTTTGTCGACGCGCTTCAGAACCAGCTCCTCAAGGATCTTCAGGATGACGCGGGAAAAACGGAGGAAGAGGCATATTCGCTTCTTTACAGCGGCGGTCTCAAGATCTATTCGACGCTCGATCCTGAGATACAGAGAATATGCGATGAGCAGTGCAGCGAGGACTCCGGCAATTTCCCGGACAGGGTCAAATACATGCTCAGCTATAAGCTCTCGGTGATCAACGAGGACGGTAGCACGTCCAACTATGACAGCAACAGTCTCGCTAACTGGCTGGCAGAGCAGGGATGGGACGCCGATCTGATGTACAGTTCCAAAGAGGACGCCCAAAGCGATATCGAGGACTTTAGATACTCAGTCATGTCAAATCCGGATACCCAGAAGTATACGGAGAGCGTCAACCTGGCACCTCAGCCTGAGATCTCTCTGACGATCGAGGATCAGTCCACCGGGCATGTGCTGGCTATGGTGGGCGGACGAGGAGACAAGGAAGCTAACAGGACGCTCAACAGAGCTACCGATACGCTCCGTCAGCCCGGATCTACTTTTAAAGTCATTACGACATATGCTCCTGCCCTTGAGACAGGAGAATTCACGCTTGCGTCTTCCGAGGACGACGCGCCCTTCGAATATGACAGCGGCGTTCCGGTGAGAAACTGGTACAAGGGATACAGGGGGCTGTCAACTCTCAGAGAGGGAATTGTACAGTCCATGAATATCGTCACTGTAAAAGTCCTCACCAAACTCGGCCCAAGGGTCGGCTATGATTTCGCTCAGCAATTTGGTATTTCCACATTGGTGGACGGCGTTACTATTAACGGCAGTACCTTTACGGACGTCAATCAGACCCTTGCGCTCGGCGGTATCACATATGGCGTAAAGAACATTGAACTCAACGCAGCTTACGCGACGATCGCCAATGGCGGATATTATATTGAGCCCAAGATGTACACGCAGGTCTATGACCACGAGGGGAATCTCCTTCTGGACAGCGCAAGTACAGCGGCACAGAGGAGAGTTCTCAAGGAGAGGACAGCATGGCTGCTCACCTCCGCGATGGAAGACGTAATATCGTCAGGAACAGGAAGAAGCGCAGACTTCTCATCCACTATGACGGCAGGTAAGACCGGAACTACATCGGATGAAAACGACGTGTGGTTCTGCGGTTATACTCCCAGATATACAGCTACAGTCTGGGCGGGATATGACAACAATGAGGATCTGACGACTTCTGAGGAGCAGAACCTTGCAAAGTATATCTGGAAGCAGGTCATGCAGGAACTTCCGGGCAATCAGGAGTGGGAAGACTTCCCTCAACCCGACGGAATCGTACAGAGAACGGTGTGCCAGGTTTCCGGTCAGCTCCCTCTCAGCGGCGTGTGCCCTTCGGTCAGGGAATTCTTTGACGAAGACTCTTACTTCGACGACGAGTACTGCGATTATCACTATGAGGAGTACCTCGAGATGAAGCGCAGAGAGGAAGAGGAGCGCAGAAAGGCCGAAGAGGAGGCCAAGAAGGCGGCGGAGGAAGCTGCCAAGAAGGCGGCAGAGGAAGCTGCTAAGAATGCGGCGCAGACACAGACGCCCGCGACAACGCCCGCTACACCTACTCAATAAATTCGTTTTAATTTTGTTTGACAAGCCAGTACTGCTGTGCTATTATACACATGTTGTCGCCAAGACAATATGTAAGCTGGCATAGCACAGTCGGTAGTGCGTCGCATTGGTAGTGCGGAGGTCACGAGTTCGATTCTCGTTGCCAGCTTTTTTGAAACCCGAAAGCGTTAATATGCAGCGCTTTCGGGTTTCTTTCGCAGAGGGGTTGTTTTTGCAGGGAGGTCGGCATGGCTCTGGGAAAAGAATATCTGACTGTGAGAAGTATAGGAAAGGGAGAGTATACAGAGAAGAAATCCCGTTTTCTGGGGGAGATCCATCCCGTTTCGACTGAAGAAGAGGCGGCCGCCGTAGTAGCGCAGGCCAGGAAACGCTATTACGACGCAAGGCACCACTGTTATGCCTGGATTCTTGGCGAAGACGGCTCTGTCAAAAAAGCGTCGGACGACGGGGAACCGTCAGGAACAGCAGGCGTTCCGATGCTTAAGGTATTGGACGGCGCGGGGATCAGAAACGCCGTAGTTGTGGTAACACGATATTTTGGCGGAACACTTCTGGGAACAGGAGGGCTTGTGCGCTCCTATACGCAGGCAGCCCAGGCGGCTCTTTTAAACGCGCAGATAGCCAGGATGTGCAAGTGCAGGGTGATCGGCGTGGAGATCGATTACAGTCTGCTGGACAAAAGCTTGTATTACTTAAAACAGCAGAAGATCGAGCCGTATGACAGAGTTTACACAGATAAGGTTTCTTTCATGATAACTGTCAGGGAAGACCGCGCGGACCAGATCTGCAGCGGGCTTACGGCGCTTTCGGGAGCGGCTGCGGAAATCATCACCGTCGAGGAGGGCTTTTTCCCTTTGGATATCGATGGGGCTGATTGACAAAGAAATTCCGAGAGACTAAACTGAACAGGAAACAGATCCCGAGTAAGAGAGGAGGTGGTCTTTGTGGATAGAAGTACATATAGTTCCGGTACAGATAATCCCCTTCCACGAACGCGGAGTAACAGAGGTCACCTGAATTACGGAGGATTAATATGGAAGATAGAAATACAGAGGATTACGGCAAACTGCTGAGAGAGCTTCTGGAGCAGAAGCAATACACGAAGCTGCGCCAGGAAGTAGCCGATATGAACGTGGCCGACGTCGCAGCCGTGATGGATGAGATGGAGGACGAGGAAACCCTTAGAATATTCAGGATCCTTCCCAAAGGCATAGCGGCGGATGTATTCGCGAACCTGGAGATCGAGGTGCAGCAGTACATCATTCAGTCCCTTTCCGATAAAGAAGCGTCGAGCATCATCGACAACCTGATGGCTGACGATGCTACAGACCTTCTGGAGGAGATGCCGGCTAATATAGTAAAGAAGATTCTTAAGAACGCGAAGCCGGAGACCCGCAAGGATATCAACCATCTGCTCAGATATCCGGAGGACTCGGCGGGAAGCATCATGACGGTCGAGTATGTCGACCTGAAGGAAAATATGACAGTCAGCGACGCGGTAGACCGCATACGCAAGATCGGACTTGATTCCGAGACTGTTAATATCTGCTATGTAGTAAACGCGCAGAGAGTGCTGATCGGAACAGTTGCCCTGCGCTATCTGGTCATTCTCAATCCCGACGCGATCATCGGGGAAGTGATGAATGACAATGTTATCAGTATCAATACGCTTACCGACCAGGAAGAAGCGGCCCGCATTTTCCAGAAATACGACTTTACGGCAATGCCCGTAGTTGACAACGAGAACCGTATGGTCGGTATCATCACTATCGACGACGTAGTCGATATCATCCAGGAAGAGGCCACCGAGGATATCGAAAAGATGGCGGCTATCATTCCTTCCGACAAGAGCTATTTCAGGACAGGCATCCTGGCAACTTACAAGAACAGAATGCCCTGGCTGCTGCTCCTGATGATCTCAGCTACTTTTACAGGGGCGATCATCACAAGCTATGAAAAGGCGCTTGCTTCTTATGTGATCCTGACCGCGTACATCCCAATGCTGATGGATACCGGCGGTAACGCGGGATCACAGGCCAGCGTATCGATCATTCGTGGTATATCCCTGCAGGAGATTGAATTCGGCGACCTGTTAAAAGCGCTTTGGAAAGAGGTAAGGGTTGCGGCACTATGCGGAATCACGTTGTCAGTATGTAATTTTGCCAAACTCATGCTGTTTGACAGAGTCGGATTCCAGATCGCCCTGATCGTCTGCGGCACACTGGTCCTTGTTGTTCTTGTCGCCAAGACGATCGGATGTACGCTGCCGCTTCTGGCGCACAGGCTTGGATTTGACCCTGCGGTAATGGCCAGTCC
>CADBIU010000070.1 GCA_902794825.1 uncultured Lachnospiraceae bacterium | reverse complement strand
ACCTTAGAGAGTTGAAGACAGCACATCTTTGACAGGCTTGCAGAATAGAGGGACTTAGACAGCCTTTTAGACCTGAAGCAGATACTTTTTGCTAATCCCGACAATGAAGACCTTGAAGACCGGAAGCGAGAAGTATGAGGCCGAACATGCGGCCGAAAATGCCCCTGTTTCCGAGCCTGAAAAGGCCCCTGAAGTGAAGCCCGAACCCATCGATTTCAGCAAGGTCGAGGTCGAGCCTCTCTTCCAGGATTTCGTCGATTTTGAGACGTTCTCCAAGTCCGATTTCCGTGCTGTCAAGGTGCTGGAGTGTGAGGCTGTGCCGAAGTCCAAGAAGCTCCTAAAGTTCCTTCTGGACGACGGAAGCGGCGAAAATCGCACTATTTTAAGCGGAATTCATGCATATTATGAACCTGAAGAGCTTGTTGGTAAAACATGCGTTGCGATCACCAACCTGCCTCCGAGAAAGATGATGGGCATCGATTCCTGCGGCATGCTGATCAGCGCCGTGCACCATGAAGAGGGCGAAGAAAAGCTCCATCTTCTGATGCTGGACGACCACATTCCGGCAGGCGCGAAGATGTACTGATCCCGGCGTCTGAAAAGTGGCAAAAACAGGCCAGAAACAGGACCTTACGCCACAACTTACGCCAATTTACGACAAACTTACGCCAGAAAATCGAAGTCAACTCTGTATTTCTACGCTGGCTAACATATGTCTACGCATCTCTACGACCCTGCAGTTATGCTGCGGGGTCGTGTGCTATACACCCAAGCCTTGTTTGAATTTGCCTAAGCGGTGCGGATGTCGCCCGGGAAGCGACCATTAAAAATCTACACCTGATATTATGTGACTACAACATTGAAGGAGGATGGCTGTATGAAATACAAAGAAACAGGGTTTAGACCTTTTTACCACCACTTTGTTTCGCTGCCATTGAAAGATAGCCTGAAGACTGCGGTTGAAGGCTTTCCTGGGTTAAAAGACGCGAACTGCATATTAGTTTATGGCTATATCGATCAGGAGCGCGGACTAACTCTGGAGATCTTGGCTGTCGGCAAAGAAACAAAGAGAGGTTTCCATTTTGCTGACGGGAACGACAAAGTGCGTGCATTTATCAGAATTGCCGCAGTTGAAGAGGATGATTTTTCTTTCTTCCCTGATGAGAAAGGGGAGCTGTCCCAAAGATATGCCGCAAAGATTGAATCTCTGCATCATTATGATGCTTCTGAAGAGGTTGAAAAAACGCGCAGCATGAGCTTTCTCGACGGAAGCCGCGATGAAAACTGCGTTGATGATGTCCTTGTGTACTTAGTTAAGGATGGGCTAAATACTGAAGGATGCTGGACGAAAATCACCGGCTTAGGAGACCATTGGATTATGGGTACTCTTCTGAATGAGCCATATCAGGACTTCGGATATCATAAAGGAGAAACAATAGCCTTTTTTGTTCAGGAGACTGAAGATAAAAAGGTCATCTGCTATTCCGATATGAACCCCAGTCAGAAGCTTACAGCTGAAGACCTGGAAGACGGAAGTATGCTGGAAGCTGCGGTGACTGCATTTAATAACGAACGCAGTGAACCGCATTTGATTGATATCATGGAGATCCTGCGAGACAGCTATGTCTGGGTGCCGTGTACTGCTGTCTTGAGCGAAGCGGATCAAAAACGAATGGAAGAAATGGTGCTAAAAGCGGAGGATAACCCTGAGGCACTGATCGGACAGAATTTTGTCGCACAGGATGAAACAAGGCTTATTCCTGACATCCTGCAAAATGGCGACCAGTTTTTCTTCCCGGTTTTTTCAACCGTAGAGGCTATGGGCGAGTATGGGGACCATTTTTCGAAAGTCCAGAAGCATATGCTGGAGGTTATCCCTCTTGCAAGGAATAATGAGAAGAAAGTGGCAGGTATCGTACTGAATGCCTTCTCCGAACCATTTGTATTAGATGCACAGATTTGGGATCTCGTTGAAAAAATGAAATCCAGAATAGTGAATTGAGGTGATGCCAAATGATGATCAGTCCCAACTATTATGTTGAAAGACTTAAGGATGCTACCTATGGGGAGCTTATAGCTGAGCGTGATGATCTAATCAGATCTATCCAAGAGTTTGAAAAGCTTGAAAAAGCAGGAGACCGTTCAGGAAAGGAATGGAGTATACAGCCAAGCCCGGAAGTTCGGTATCAGATGCATTTGAAATATTTGTCCCAGCTGTGCGATTTTATGAAAGAAAAGTACAATAGCGATTATGTCTGGGGCGACAGGAAACTGACAGATGATGTCTGATAATCTGGGATCGAACCTGAATTATCGAATTTTTCAAACAAACAATATATCCTCGAAGGCTCGTTGAGTAAAATCAGCGGGCCTTATTTTTTTGCGCCCATCACGTCCCAACCCGGGACGTGATGGGCGCTTTTTTGTTTCCGGATTGTGTTCTGATGATCTCCAAAATTTTTTTGAAATTCCAGGGTGCCAAACGCGAAAAAATTCAGCAATTAAGGGTGAAAGGGCAATCAAGCCCCGGAACCTTGACAACTGAATACACATTCATCAGACACATTCCTGCGCGGGGGCGAAGCCCCAGCCGAATGAAGGTGCGCCAAGACCCTCCTGCCCAGCCGGGGAATCACGGAAAGCAAGGTGGTGAGCGATTCCGAACCATTCTGAAATATCCGCTTGCTACGGATACGGCAATGAAACGCTGCAGGGATAATGATACTTCTCTACGGAGCTGGCGGAGGACCCGGCAGGGGTGAGATTCCCATGGACCCGATTCGCAATCGGGCATCTGATGAGTTCCCGCTGCACGTGGGGGTCGAGGACAAATAACGTGCATCGATCAAGGCGCAAAAGTGAAGGCGCTTTTGCGTCTTGATGGATCGCTAAGATTCAAATTCTGAAAGAAAGGAGGAAAAAGAATTGGACAACAAAGTGATTGCGATCGTCAACCAGAAAGGCGGAGTCGGCAAGACAACCACCACGGTCAATCTCGGAGCCGGTTTGGTAATGGAAGGTAAGAGAATTCTGCTGATAGATGGTGACCCGCAGGGCAGTCTCACAATCTCGCTCGGGGTTAAGAGCCCGGACGATTTGGATGTTTCTCTGGCGACGCTGATGAACGATGTGATCAACGACCGTGACTTCCACGAATATGATGGGATCATCCGGCATGAGGAAGGCATGGATCTGCTTCCTTCGAACATCGAGCTTTCCGGCATGGAAACAATGCTTTTCAATGTTATGAGCCGAGAGTATATCCTGCGGAACTATATCGAAACCGTCCGGAAGAATTACGACTATGTTCTGATCGACTGCATGCCTTCTCTGGGGATGATGACAATCAACGCACTGGTGGCCGCAGACAGCGTGATCATACCGTCTCAGCCGAACTTTCTGTCCACGAAAGGCCTGGACCTGCTGCTTCGTTCGATATCCAAGATTAAACGGGGCATCAATCCGGATCTGAAGATCGACGGGATCCTGCTGACGATGGTAGACAGCCGCACGAACAACGCCAAGGACATCATCAGTTCTCTGAGGACAGGCGTCGGACAGAACATCCGCGTCTTCGATACAGAGATCCCCATGTCAGTCCGGGTGGCGGAGTGCAGCCTGCTCGGGAAAAGCATCTTCGCACACGATCCGAACGGAAAAGTCGCTGCGGCCTACGAAAATCTCACGAGGGAGGTGATGGAGCTTGAGTCAAAGACCAAAGATCGATCTGGGACTGACAGGGTACGAAGAACTGTTTATGAACGATAAGGAACGCCAAGAAAACCGGCTTCCGAAAATCTATGACATTCCTCTTACCGAGATCGACGATTTCCCGGATCACCCGTTTCAGGTCCGCATGGATGAGGACATGGATCAGATGGTGGAAAGTGTCAAGGGCCGTGGGATCATCACTCCGATCACTCTCAGACAGAAGGAAGATGGCCGTTATGAGATCGTATCAGGACACAGACGTAAGAAGGCATGTGAGCTGGCAGGCCTTGAAACGGTCCCCGCCGAGATCAAGGAGCTTACCAGAGATGAGGCGATCATCCTGATGGTCGAATCGAACCTGCAGCGCTCTGTGATCCTGCCGAGTGAGAAGGCCTTTGCCTACAAAATGAGGCTGGATGCAATGAAACGACTGCCGGGAAGACCCTCGAAAGATAATTCGGACCCAGTGGGGCCGAATTTTGGAGAGAGGTCGAATCAGCAGCTTGCCGACGAATCTCCTGACAGTAAGACCCAAATCCAACGTTATATCCGCCTTACCAACCTGGAACCCGAACTGCTTCAGATGGTCGATGAAGGAAAGATCGCCATGCGGCCTGCCGTAGAGCTCTCCTACCTGAATGACATCGAGCAGCAGGATCTGGTCCCGGCTATGGAACTGGCAGACGCCACACCGTCCCATGCCCAGGCCATCAAGATGCGCAAATTCTCTCAGGAGGGCAAACTCACACCGGAGGTCATCGAGTCCATCATGTGCGAGGAGAAGCCGAATCAGAAGGAGAAGATCAGCATCCCTTATGCATCCGTAAAACGCTATATTCCCAGCAGTGTTCCACCTGACAAAACCGGAGATTTTATTCTGAAAGCGCTTGAGTATTATCACCGGCATCTGGAACGCCAGAGAAACGACGCACGATGAAAAAGAAGTCCGATACCAAGGGGGTAGTCTGCCCATTTCCGGGGCATGGCATCCGTGCTTCCCCTCTCACACTCTCCCCAGTCAGTCAAACAGGCTGTACTGTCTGAAAAGAAAAAACTCTTGCACCTTTGCTTTTTCGAGAATCGATCCATACACTGGTTGGATGAGGAGGAACGAGCATGAAACGTGTATGGGTCATAGTCATCGCAGCGCTGTTGATGATTACAGCAGGCTGCGGGAAGACGGCAGAAACTCAGGAAGTGAGCCTGCCGGAAGAGATTTCAACAGGGATCTCCGTTGAAGATCAAGACAGCGTTCCGGTTGATAGCAGTTCTCTTTTTCAGCCAGTAAAAGGATCTGAGCAGAATATGGACCAACAGGCCGATGCAGAGATCGTGAACGTCGAAGAGGATAATAACCAACAGAAAGAGCCAACTGGTCAAACGGACCGGGCATCTCCTTTTCAGGAGGTGAATGAGGCAGCCGCTTCTGAAACTGAGACACAGGAATCCACCGGATCTCAGGAAGATCCGCCACAGGATAGCCCATCAGAGCCGCCGACACCTTCGGAGGAAAGCACAGAAACCGAAGAGGATCCGATTCCGGAGCCTCCGGAAGAAACGGAGGAACCGGAGCTGGAAGAATCCGTTGAGATACCTCCGAAAGAAACGGAACCGGCCTTTGATATCTCCTTCTGGATCAGCTACGCACAGAGCGTGGCACAGGCAAAAGGGCTGCAACTGGAAAGCAGTGCGGTGGATTGCTGGGATAATCCCATTGCTGCCGGTCCCGACTGCACCTGCACGGAGCGGGATATCAACGGATATCTGTCACGTTATGCTGCTGATCCGGATACCACGGATGTCTGGATCTGGGCAGAACCAAGAAATGACGGCAGCGGCCGGTATGACCTCTATATCGGATACGCGTAAGTCAACAACACAATAAACGAGAAGAAAGCATCGTGAACAGCGGTGCTTTTTTCATACCCAAAAGGAGGATTTACTTGAGTAAAAAGACAATTTTCAAGAGAAGCTCGGCACTGCTTCTTGCACTGCTGATGTGCTTCTCGTTATTTGTGGGATCGACCACAACGGTCTTTGCGGCTGCAGGCGAGACCTCACAGTCCTATATGGTCTCTTACCCTCGCAGCGGAGACGCCAATGCGTCCTATGACGGCGCATGGGGCATCGGAAGCAGAACGTATATGAACGGATGGCATTCCGCGCCCAGCGTCATGATGAACCTGCACGCGATGGGCAGCTATGAGGGCCAGATCTGCTACTGTATTGAACCCGGCGTGCCTCAGGATGTCGGGGACACTTTCACACAGTTCGGAGAAGATTTCTGGGACAATTATCCTTCGTCCTACAACAAGACCATTGAACCTGCAACGATCAAGCTGCTGATTGGAAGGATCATGCAGTACGGATACCAGGGTAATATTTCAACGTCCTGGAGATCCCAGAATGACGGCGACGCAGACAAAATGGCACATGCGCTTGCAACACAGCTCCTTGTATGGGAGACCGTTGTCGGAGAGCGTGACGCCAATTTCAACCACGTGAGCACCGGCGGCTATGACACCATAAAGGGCGGCGTGAGCACAAGCCATCCGCTCTACAGCAGGATCATGAGCTGGTATGACTCCATGGAAGCCAGTGTCAAGTCTCACACGATCATTCCCAGCTTCATGGCAAGAAGCGCTGGCAAAGCGCAGACGATCGAACTTGAATGGGATGGCAGCCAGTATGTTGCGGAGCTGACAGACAGCAACAAGGTGCTCTCCAAGTTCACCTTTGCTGCCAATGTCACCGGCGTTACCTTTACTGTCAGCGGGAACACTCTGACGATTTCCACGGCAGTCGCGCCTGAGAACGAGGTCACGATCACCGCGACCCGATCCAACACCCGCATGGGCACAGTGATCTGGTCGGATGGGTCGATTGGGCCCAATGGCGGAACTCAGGATACTGTCACTTATTCCGCAAAAGCGAGTGACCCGGTAAAGGCATATATCAAGGCCAAGGTCAGCTACGGCAGCGCGAAGATCGTAAAGACTTCCGAAGACGGCAAAGTCGCGGGCATCACCTTCACCGTGACCGGCGACGGCGTCAATCAGACGGTCACTACCGATGCGAACGGCGAGATTCAGATCGATAATCTGATGCCCGGTCAGTACACCGTGACCGAGCAGAGCTATGACAAATACGAACCCCAGGAAAGCCAGACAGTCACCGTGGTGAGCGGTCAGGTCGCGACCGTGACCTTCAACAACACGCTGAAGCGCGGAGAGCTTACCGTGACCAAGACTTCAGAGGACGGCCTGAACGAAGGCGTAACCTTCCATCTCTACGGCACCTCTGTCAGTGGCCTGGAGGTCGATGAGTACGCTGTCACAGACAGCACCGGCGTTGCCAAGTTCGAGAATGTATTGATCGGTTCCGGTTATACGCTGGAGGAAGTCGATACGGCAGTCCGTTATGTCGTCCCCGACGGCCAGAGCGCGGCGATCGAATGGAACAAGGTCACCGGAAAGAGCTTCTCCAACATTCTGAAGAAGTTCAATGTCACCGTCACCAAAGCAGACAACGAGACCGGCGACCCGCAGGGCGACGCTTCTCTCACCGGGGCAAAGTACGGGATCTACAAGGGCGGCGAGCTGATCGATACCTACGTGACCGATCAGAACGGCCAGTTCACTACCGGCTACTATGTTTGCGGGAGTGACTGGACCATCCGCGAGATCGAGCCTTCCGAAGGATACCTGCTTGACTCCACGGTCTATACGGTCGGCGCTGACGCGAAGCTCTATACCGTGGAATATAACACCGCACCCGAGGTAGGCGTTACGGAAGATATCATCAAAGGCAACATCGCAATCATCAAGCACACCGACAATGGCGAGACTCAGATCGAGACTCCTGAAAACGGAGCAACCTTCCAGATCTACCTGAAGTCCTCCGGCAGCTTTGATAAGGCAGTGGACAGCGAAAGAGATCTGCTCATCTGCGACGAGCTTGGTTTTGCCCAGTCCAAGAACCTGCCCTACGGCATCTACACCGTTCACCAGGTCTCTGGCTGGGAAGGGCGTGAGCTGATGCCGGACTTTGATGTGTTCATCGCAAAGGACGGGGAAACCTATCATTACCTGATCAACAACGCCAACTTTGAGTCCTTTATCAAGGTCATCAAGGTGGACGCGGAGACCGGAAACACCATTCCCTACGCGGGAGCAGGCTTCCAGATCTACCGTCCGGACGGATCTCTGGTAACCATGACCTTTACTTACCTTGCTTTAATGACCTACAGACGCTGCACCCGGAAGTTGCAGCAGAGTGGTCTCCCAAAAACCTACCGTTGCAGCCGTCACAGGTTACTGCCTATTCAAACAAGAAGAAGAAGATGTGGTGGCGATGCGATAAAGGTCATGAGTGGTATGCTTTGATCTCAACACGGTCGTATGGAAGCAAATGCCCATATTGCAGCGGTATATTGACGCTCCGGGGCTTCAATGATTTTCAAACGCTTCATCCAGAACTTGCGGCTGAATGGTCAGAAAGGAACGGAACACTCACGCCGGATAAGATCAACGATAGATCTCCAAAGAACGTATGGTGGCGGTGTCGCGCCTGCGGGTATGAATGGAGAGCAGTTGTTAAGGCAAGAGTCAAGGGCCTTAAATGTCCTGTCTGTGCTGATCGAGCAGTTCTTGGGGGATACAATGATTTAGCGACTACTGACAAGGCGTTGCTGAAAGAATGGCCGTATGAATTAAATACTGATGTTGAGCCAACAAAGATCACAAGGAACTCTTTGAGGCCGGTATGGTGGCGATGCAAATACGGGCACACATGGAAAGAGAAGATTGCCAAGAGAACCATCGAAGGAGAGAGGTGTCCTGTTTGCGAAGAAGAGTTTGCTCGTGTGCTGCCCCAACTCCTTATCATGCTCTATTGCGGTCGGCTTGGTTTTAAGGTGAGGATAAATGACGAGGAGACCATCGGGATCACACTGGATGCTTACATACCGGAGTTGAAGTTGGCAGTTGCAGTAATTGGGAATGGTACGAAAGCAGAGGAAGAGGCCGTTCTTGTTACCCAGCATCTGTGTAAGGTTCGAGGACTACTATTTGATACAGTCTCATTCAAAGACAGCGCTGAGGGAGTATGTCGAGGCGTGAAGAAAGCCTTTCAAGGAGCCCATATTTACATCACTTCAGATAATGACGATGATGTGAGAACGGCACATAGACAGTTTTTCAGATGGAAAAAGTGTTGACTTTACCACGCTAAATTGCCCAAACCTATTGAAAAATGAGGCATTGTCTGCTACAATATTATGGCTTAAATGAAAGCCTTGAGTTCTGACCGTTTCCCCAACAATGA
>CADBIU010000069.1 GCA_902794825.1 uncultured Lachnospiraceae bacterium | reverse complement strand
TTCGTCATCCCGCCGTCTATGCAGATATTCTCTCCGGTATGCAAACGACCTCTGGGGTCGTTTGTCCCCCTTTCTGAGAAGTGTAAACTACCCCAGAGGTCATTTTTTCCACACATGGGGACAAACTACCCCAGAGGTCGAGCTCATTTTTTCTCGACCGACCGGAATTTCCCTACTAGCCTGACTTCCTCGATATCACTGATTCTGTCGAGCTGCTCCTGTGTGATACCGCCTTCGCTCTCCACTTCAATCACATAATAATAGGATCCCAGCTCGCTTCCCTCAGGCCGGTCATGAAGTGTCACGAGCTCGACACCGGAATTATGGATCTCGACAATGATGTCATCGATGCGGCTGGCCTTGCAGGTCGCCACAAAGACTGCCCGCGGGAACTCTACGCCTTGGGGCTCTTTTGCCGAAAGAACATAGAACCTGGTCTTGTTGGCATCTGTGATCTGCACGTTCTCTGCCAAAACATCGAGCCCGTAAAGCGCTGCCGCCCCAGGTGCCGCGATCGCCGCTATGGACTTATCCTGCTGCTCAGCGACATATTCTGCTGCCGCGGCAGTGCTCGCCTTCTCTTCTGTGACCGCATCCGGAAGATGCTCCTTGCGCCATGTTTCACTCTGCTTGATTCCCTGCGCGTGGGAACAGACTGTCTTGATATCTTCGATCGTGGCTCCGGGCACTCCCATCAGCGTCTGGCTGATCGGGAGAATGACCTCTCCTATCACAAAGGCATCGTTCTGTTTGATCAGCGCATCCACATAGTTTGTTACAGCACCGCCAAGTGTATTCTCCTGCGGAATCACTGCGTAATCCGCTGTTCCGTTCATGACATCAGCGATTGCTTCGTCCACAGTTCCCTTTGGCATCATAGTCTTTGCTTCCGGGAAGAAGAACATAGCCGCCTCTTCTGTATATGTGCCCGCCGGTCCGAGATAACTGACAGAGGCATCTGCGATGAGAATCGAACTTTCGCTGGCGTCTGAGGCATCTGCTATGGCAGTCTCACTATCGCCGGCTTCGCCGGAGCCGGCAGTTTCAGGTGCCGCTGTGCCAGCCTTTTCCTCGTCTACTGTTTCAATGGCCGCCGTGCTATCTTTTGCCGCCGTACTGTCTTTTGACACAGCGGCTGAATTCCCGCATCCGGCCATACTGATGCTGCCTGCGCACAGCAGGATGAGTAGTGTTTTATTCAGTTTTTTCATAATATATCTCCTTCTCACCCATTATACTAGAATAAACGACCTCTGGGGTAGTTTGTTGACATGTGGTGATTATTCCACATCTGTCCACAAACTACCCCAGAGGTCTATTGTTCCCTCCGGCTTATCTTGAGGCTGCTTGCCAGGCGTTTTCAATTTCCCGTTCCACCAGCGCAAGCTGGTGAAGCATCTTATCGTTTCTAATGCACTGACCATCTTCGTCCTGCATAGTCAGCAGCCTGCGCAGATACCCCTGCTCTCTTGTGATCACCCGGCTTTCTTCATATGCCAGTTCAAAAGCAAGGCAGCAATGGGATACCCGTTTGTCAAAATATGTCTTCCGTATCATACTCGGAACACAGCGGTGTTCCAAAACGCAGTTCATAACTCCCGGCGATAACTCGTGGCTGTCGCTATGAAAAGACTTCCGGCCGCCGTTGCGGTCTGAATAGGAAATCTCGGTCAGCACTCGGAAAATATCGACCTTGTCTGCGTCTCTGAGAATGTCAGAGAGCGTCCTGGTATTCTCATCCAAATCTTCCGGAAGAGTCAGTTTGTTGTGCTGCCGGATTGCGATTTCAGCTATATTTTGCCAGCCTTCAGGCAATGGTTCCGCCGGGAAACGGTTGATCAGGCCTTCCTTGAAAAGGATGTCCGCACCAAGTTCTGCGTGGTCCACCGACTCGGAATCGACGAATGTGCGGTACTTCCGGGCTTGTTCAAAACGCCCTATATCGTGAAGCAGCCCGAGCAGCCATGCAAAGTCCACCAGTTCCTCCTGGCCAAGGCTCCGCGCAATACGTTCAGCGATTGCCGCAACCCTGTAGGAGTGCGCGGCTTTCTGGAAGATCATGGGGTTATCACGATCATATTTATCCACATATGCGTCAAATACTGAAATAACTTCTGATCTGTTCATTAGCAGCGCCCTCTCATCGGGACTCTAATGCATAGCATTTTTGTTATCTCTCCTGCGGCCAGGTGCTGTCGGGCCAGTCGGCGCCGCCGGACAGCGCCTCATAAGTGTTGATCACGACAGCTGTCTTGTCGTCAACGTGCTGCATGACATATTTCATGTGGCTCTCCGGAATGGCGACGCAGCCTCCGGTAAACGGCTTCGCAGGGCCAAAACAGTGCAAGAAGATCGCTGAACCGAGCCCCGGCGTTCCTTCCTCGTTGTAACTGATATTCAGGCAGTACTGGTAGTGATAAATGTAGTCGATGATGTGCTCGGAATCGCCGCTCGCGAGGTCGAGATCGGGCAGGTCCTTGATATTCACAAGCTCATTGTAGTGGAACCCTTCGCGGGGGTCACCGGACCAGTAAGTATCCTGGTCGACTTTCACATAAGGAATCGCGCAGCCCGGATCATCCGCAATTCCGAAGGCGCGGTTGAAATGGAAGACGCCGGTCGGTGTTTTGGCATCTCCTTCTTTGGTCTTGCCGAGGCCGTTTTTGCCGATAAAGCCGGGGGTTGTCATGACCATCTTCCAAGTGCCGTCCGCTTGCTTTTCGTGCAGAGAGACCCAGGCGTCGGTAGCCGTTTCGCTAAATGCAGCTACAATCAGCATCTGATCGGCGGTCGCGGCGGCATCCAGATTCGCCACCCATTCGGGAGAGTCTGTTTTTATCCCTTTGTATTCAGACTTCTTTGACGCGTTGCTGCCGCATGCCGCGAGACCTGCGGCCAGAACCAGCGCTAATGCTATAGCTAAAATTCGAGTAATGCTTCTCATTTTCATAGTGTTTCAATCCTCCTATACACACAATATGTCAACAAACAACCCCAGAGGTCGTTTTGTCTCGTTTTTCCACATCTGGGGACTAACTCCCCCAGAGGTCGTTTGATCCAGTTTTTCCACACCTGGGGACAAACTACCCCAGAGGTCGTTTGATCACGTCTGAACGGAACGCGACGATCATCATCTGCGCAAGTTTCTCCTGCGCCGACATCTCGGAAATCGTCTTAAGTATCTCCGGATCCTCCTCTCCGGGCTTGTAAGCAGGAGTAACTTCCGCTGCGGCGACCGGTGTCTGAGCCTCAGCTGCCGCATCACCTGATACCTGGGCCTCTTCCGCTGCGCTGTCAGAGGCAGGCGCTGTATTCGCCGCGCCGCATCCGTACAGAGGCAGGGCCGCGATTGCTGCCGTCAAAACCATTGTTATAAGTCTCCTTGCGTGTTTCCTGGTCATTTGTCATCCTTTGCGTTTAGTTCATCGATTCTTGCAAGATACTTCTTCTTTCCCTCGTCAGACAAAAGAGAAAACTGATACTCCATTAGAGCCGTCATGATCTCATCCGCGCTCCTTATGCCGAGATTTCTTATATGCAAGAGATCGGTTCTATTGTCAATGCGATTTACAATATTACCTACGTTCCTGATCCCTGCTCTCCACAGACAATTATAAGAACGCACAGAAAGTTCCAGATTATCCAGTGGTGTCTCCATAAATTCCTCCCCCAGATAAACAGGGAAGCGGAATCTCTTCCCGTACTTTCTGTAGATGTCGTCAAACTCCCTGAAATTTCTCCTTCTCTGTTCCATATCCGTCTCCTTCTTCCGCATGCTTTAGATCCGACAGCAAAATATGCCATGAGATCTTGCGGATTCCTTTCGTATGGTTGAACAGATATGTCACATGTGATTCCATGGTCGATTGATTGCGGCTGCGGCCGACGCAGTGGATCCGGCAGTCTCCTGTTGTGCTGTAGATCTGCTCGAGCTCCTTGTCGGCTGTTAGTGTTTTGACAACTGCAGCGTACTCCTCCGGAATCGCTTCGATGTCAATGATGTACCGAAGGCCCCCTCTCGACTTCTCTTCGTCAATGACCGTATGGTAGCCCCTGATCACGCCGTCCTTTTCCATCGAATCCATGCGCTTTTTGGCAGAAACCCGAGAGATCCCGACCGCTTTCCCGATATCGGAATAACTCATGCGGGCATTTTCCCTAATCAATTCCAATATTTTCTGATTGATCTGATCCATAGTCGCCTCCAAAAGCGTAAATCTTTATTGATGCAAAATACCTGTTCTCAGCAGCATACAGTGTCGACTCTGTGAGGAAAGTGTACTGGAGATGCCGAGGGGTTGCAATATCGCAGATTTCAAAGTGAATATCGATAGTTACATTTTGTCCGACTAATTATATTATATCATATCATTTCGTTCCTTTATCCAAACATTTAGAGAATGGACACAGGACCTCTGGGGTAGTTTGTCCACAGGTGGGGACAAACTACCCCAGAGGTCGCTTTTTAACCCCGGGTTGTTTTTAAGTCTTTTCAGAGTAGAATCGCCAAAACATCGCCTGTTATGATATAAGGTAACAATTTTGAATGCCATTAGGCAGAACGGAGGTTAGTATGTTTGACATCAAGTGGAAAAACTGCGGTTTGCTGGGAGCCGGCATCCTTCTGGGATCCTACGGACTCCGTATTCTTACAAGCAGAGACGCAAAGAAGGCATATACACACGGAACCGCGGCAGTATTTCGCATGAAGGATGAGGTATTAAAGGACGTTTCCCTGATCCGCGAGAACTGCGGCGACATCGCGGCAGAGGCTAAGGAACTGAACGAGAAGCGTCAGGCAATGGATGAGGCGCAGCAGATCGAAGACGCCAAGGCGATCCTGGCAGCTGCTAATGAAAGCGCGGAATAACAAGACGCAAGTGTAAAAGTGTGAGTTAAGATGAATTGTAAAATTCTACATGAAACCCATGGCCGGATGCGGGTGCGCATGCTGTTGAAACGGATGACAGGCGCGCAGGCAGACCGGCTCCATTATTATCTGCTCTCCCGGGAAGGCGTCATGAAAGTGACAGTCTCCGAGCGCACGATGGACGCCACGATCCTGTTCGAGCCAGGCGTGGCGGGCGCCAGGGACGCCGTGGTGGCAGCGCTGGCATCCTTTGACATCGCGAATTCCCCGGTGGATGTACCCGACCATACCGGCAGGGAACTGAACAGGGATTTTGAAGACAAGCTGTTCTTCCTGGTGGCCCGCCGCGCTGTCAGCCTGTTCATTCTGCCACCTGTGCTGCGGAATCTGGTCTGTCTGACGAAAGCGGCGCACTATATCGGCAGTGGCCTTAAGTGCCTGGGGAAAGGGCGTCTCGAGGTACCCGTCCTGGACGCGACAACAATTTCCGTGTCTATCCTGCGCGGGAACTGGTCGACCGCCGGATCCGTCATGTTCCTGCTGGACGCCGGCTCCCTTCTGGAAGAGTGGACACACAAAAAGTCCGTTGACGACCTCGCCCGCCGCATGTACATCAACGTAGACAGCGCATGGGTCAAAACAGAGAACTCCGGCGAGGTACTCATGCCCGTCAGCAAAATAGTGCCGGACGACCATGTTATTGTCCGCACTGGCAACGTCATTCCGCTTGACGGTGTGGTGGCAGCCGGGGAGGGCGCTGTAAACCAGGCTTCCATGACCGGCGAGTCGCTTCCTGTGCGCAAGGAAACCGGCGCCTACGTCTATGCGGGAACTGTCCTGGAAGAGGGCGAACTGGAGATCTGTGTGAAAAAGGCGCTCGGAAGCGGCCGCTACGACAAGATCATCCACATGATCGAGGAATCCGAGAAGCTTAAGTCTTCTACGGAGGCCCGCGCGGCGCATCTTGCCGATTCACTGGTCCCCTGGTCGCTGGGCGGCTCAGTCGTGACATGGCTGCTTACGCGGAATGCGCAGCGGGCTCTCGCTTTTTTGATGGTCGATTTTTCCTGCGCGCTCAAGCTGGCGATGCCGATCTCAGTCCTCTCCGCTATGCGCGAATGCAGCGATCACCATATTAATGTGAAGGGCGGTAAATTCCTGGAGGCGGTTTCAGCTGCAGATACGATCGTGTTCGATAAGACCGGCACGCTCACTCGCGCCACGCCGAGTGTCCGAAAGGTCGTTGCTTTCGATGGTCGTGATGAGAACGAAATGCTGCGTCTGGCGGCCTGCCTGGAAGAGCACTTCCCGCACTCTATTGCAAACGCGGTCGTGCAAGAAGCTGCTATACGAGGCCTGGTCCACGAAGAAAGACACACAAAGGTTGAGTACGTCGTCGCGCACGGCATCGCGAGCTCAATTAACGGCGTCCGGGCACTGATCGGCAGTTACCATTTTATCTTTGAGGATGAAAAAGCAGAAATGCCGACAGATGAAACCGATCTGGAGCACTTTGCGGCGCTTCCGGACGACTGCTCGCTTCTGTATTTATCCCTTGACGGAAAGCTTGCGGCAGTCATCTGTATAGAGGACCCGATCCGCGAAGAAGCGATGCGTGTTGTAAAAGACTTGCATGACGCAGGTTTTTCGCGCGTCGTCATGATGACCGGCGACAGCCGCAAAACAGCCGCCGCTGTAGCGGAAAGGCTCGGAATGGACGAGTTCTATGCCGAAGTTCTCCCTGAAGACAAGGCAGCCTTTATTCGCAAAGAGCATGACGCAGGAAGAAAGGTCGTGATGATCGGAGACGGGATCAACGACTCTCCGGCCCTTTCAGAGGCGGATGCGGGTGTCGCGATCGCTGCAGGCGCGGCTATCGCGAGAGAGATCGCCGATATAACAATCTCCGCGGATGATCTGCGAGAGCTTATCGTCCTGCGGCAGCTCAGCAACCGTTTGATGGACAGGATCGACAACAACTACCGCCGCATCATGCTCTTCAACGGAGGGCTGATCGCTTTGGGTCTCTTTGGTGTGATGCCGCCGGCAACTTCGGCGCTGTGCCACAATATTTCGACTATCTATTTCAGTTTGGACAGTATGAAAAATCTTCTCTAGGCTGATATAGCGACCTCTGGTAATAAAGAGAACTCTGGTAATAAAGAGACCTCTGGGGTACTTTGAATAAAGAGAACTCTGGGGTACTTTGTGACAAAGTACCCCAGAGGTCGTTTGAGGCCGCCCCTGTTTTCTCACATAAGGTATTGATCGATCGTATGATTCGGCAGTTCGGAAAGCACGAAAGACATATAGGTGTGGCACATATGATTCTTGAGAGCTATATAGCCCTGGGTTTCCATTTCCTTAAAGGGCAGCCCGAGAAGGTCCTTGTCATCCTCAAAAGTCATTTTCCTGAAATGCCTGTACGCCCTGTTAAATTTCTCTCTCTGTTCCTCCTCCATCAACTCGTAGACGAATCGGTGCTCCACTCCGATCTTGGAAAAATAGTGCGGAGGGATCCTGTGCGGGACAAGCGGGACGACATCATCCGCATTGGTAAAGTAGTGGAAATTCGGATAAGACTTCCCGTCGTTCCACTCTCCCTCCGTCTCATAGTTCGGAGAAGCGAAAGAATATACAAACAATGCTTTGTCATGGACAAATTTGCGGCTGATCCTGCCGACAACATTAGCCGTGGATGCGCCTAAACTGTGGCCGGTGATGAACAAGATCGAATTGTCTTTTCCGGCTCCTTTGAAACTGTCCATGTACTCTTTGAGTGATTCGGCACAGCTTTTTCCGCCCATGTAGAAACCATCTAAGACCGATTTAATATCCGTGATAGTATCAGGCAGTGTAGTAGTTCCCTTGAACACCGCACAGAACACATGGTAGTCTTTTCCGAACTTCTCGATCTTCTTATGACCGAATGTGCGGGCCGGTCTGCTGATCTGATTTCTGGTATCTGTAGAAAGAAGGTAGTGTTCACTTCTGATCTCGTCAAAACCCAGCTGGCGCAGGACAGCTTCCCCTTTCCGGGCAGCAAACTCGACATTGTTGCTCAGAACAAGTCCGGCTATAGTAAGATTCAGGTTCTCGCCCGCTGTTGTGGCGTCCTCAAACAGATCGTTCCAATCCCATGCGATTCGCATGGTATGCATAAACTTCACCTGATGCCATACGGTATCGGTGCTATGAGCGATCACCGCGGATTTGATGTCCTCTGCTGCGGCGCTTATCTTTGAATCTTTAAATAGGGCATGCTGAACGGTGGTCACACCAGCGCCCAGCACCCCGATATTACATCTGTTGTTAGCTGTCTGCCTGTCGGATATGGCCGAATGATGCA
>CADBIU010000068.1 GCA_902794825.1 uncultured Lachnospiraceae bacterium | reverse complement strand
GCGCAGATGCCGGCGGTCAGGGCTGGCGGACGGGATTGCTTATTAATGCCTTCCATTTTGATTGTGATTTCTTAATTCCGGGCCCATAATTCCTCTTTGCAATTAAAAAGGGGCGTGCCAAAAAAGCGAAGGTTTTGAACCCTCACTTAATGCGACAGCCCCATATAGAACTTGTAATTATTCATTATCCTCTTGACAGGAAGCTGTACATTCGCGCACAAGGGATCAGCCTGAGCGGGTGTGACACGCCCCTTATTTATTGCTTTGAATGAGCGGTTGGATGAACCTGATCCTTCCTGAACGGAGGAGGGAATGAAGGCTGCAATTCTTGCAGCCTGAAAGCACACTTGTCTGAGACGTCCGTTCATCAGAACGGGCGGCGAGTTTGGGGATGCGGTTCCCTCCGAAGTGAAGGAAAGGATCAGTGTGAATCCCCGCGAATTCAATGTAATAAATAAGGGGCGTGTCACATAAGCGTAGGTTTTATCCCGTTCGCCTAATGTGGCAGCCCCATCTTATTCATTATTTAAGGAATCCGTTGACGATCTGCTCCTCCGCCTCCTTCTCGGTAAGGCCCAGGGTCATGAGCTTGATCAGCTGGTCGCCGGCGATCTTGCCGATGGCCGCCTCGTGGATCAGCGCGGAATCCGTGCAGTTGGCTTCAAGCTGCGGGACAGCGAGGATGCGGCCCTCGTCCATGATGATGGAGTCGCACTCGGTGTGGCCGCTGCAGGCAGCGTTGCCGTTGATGCGAAGATCAAGCTTCTGGTAAGACTTGTCGCGCGCGACAGAGCGGGAGACGATGTCCGCGCTGGAACCGTCGCCGTCGAGGTCCACCGTATAGGCACTGGCGGCGTACTGCTCGCCGTGGGTCATCAGACGCTCCTTGACGACAAGGCTCGCGTTTGCTGCGACCTTCGCTATGGTGCTTCTGTCGGTGGAGTCGACGCCCTTGATCTGGACCATTTCCATTTCGACAGTGCTGCCTTCCTCCATGTAGACTTCGGTTACCGGATTGAGGATCCTCTTGCCGGTGCCGTCGCCTTCGCCGTAATGCTTCTCCACATAGCGGACCTTGGAATTCCTGCCGACGTAGAAACGGTGAATGCCGTCATGCTCGGAGTCCATGCCGCCGCAGTTGCTGATGCCGCATCCGGCAACGATGATGACGTCGCAGTTCTCTCCGACATAGAAATCGTTGTAGACCACGTCGTGGAGGCCGCTCTTGCTCATGATGACGGGGATATGAACGCTTTCGTTCTTCGTTCCGTCCTTAATGTGGATATCGATGCCCGAGCCGTCTTCCTTGGAGACGATCTCGATGTTGGCGGAACTCGCGCGGCCGGCAAGCTGTCCGTCGCTTCTGATATTGAAAGCTCCCTCCGGAACCGAGTGGAGGTCAGCTACTTCCATAAGGATTCTCTTCTGGATCTCATCCATTTTCTTGAATTCCATCAGGCTTCTCCTCCTTTCTTCGCAGTTTCTTCAGCGGGAATGGACGGTACAGGCATCGGCTTGCCTCCCAAAGGGGCGCAGGTGCCCACTGCCGACGTCGTGCCGATCAGGGAAGGCAGGATCTCATCGCGGGGACCCATTCGGTCGATCTTTCCGTCAGCGACGACGATGATCTCGTCCGCGATCTCCAGGATCCTCTCCTGGTGGGAAATGATCAGGATCGAGCTGTCCTTGATGGAATCTCTCATCTGCTCGAAGACCTGGATCAGGTTCTGGAAACTCCAGAGGTCGATGCCTGCCTCGGGCTCGTCAAAGACAGAGAGCTTGGTTCCGCGGGCCAGGACAGTAGCGATCTCGATCCTCTTGAGCTCGCCGCCGGAGAGGCTGGCGTTGACTTCGCGCTTGATGTAGTCCTTGGCGCACAGGCCGACTTTGGACAGGTACTGGCACGCGTCTGCCACCGACACTCTTTTGCCGACCGCGAGGCGGAGCAGGTCAAGGACCTGGATACCCTTGAAACGGACGGGCTGCTGCATCGCATAGGAAATACCCATGCGGGCGCGGTCCGTGATAGATTTCTCTGTGATGTCCTCGCCGTCGAGCAGGATGGTGCCGCCGGAGGGCTTCTCAATACCGGCGATCAGCCTTGCCAGGGTGGATTTACCGCCGCCGTTGGGACCGGTGATGACGACAAACTTGTTGTCCGGAATAGTGAAACTGACGTCGCGGATGATCTCGATCTCATTCGTGCCCTCCTGAACGTCAAAGCGGATATTCTTCAGTTCCAGCATTATGTTCTCCTTCGCTGTATGTAGATATTGCAAATTCTGATCCGCGTCTTACGGATACAGGTCAAAACATAGTTTCCGCCATGCTCTGTGTATCTGTCAGACGCCGTATATTCAAGTATATTCAACTATTCTCTGTTTTGCAAACCCTGACTATAACTATTGTCAATAATTTGCCCGTTCAGATCAGTCCCCGATCGGCACCCAGGGCACTTCTTTGGCGTCCAGTTTCTTCTGCGGCTCCGAGCCCTCATGACAGTGGATCGTGTATTTATACCTGCCCGTCTTGTTGTCTTTCACTCCGATGTTGCCCAGATCCAGGATCGAATCCGGCAGATAGATGTCCGTTATCAGGTCGCACTCGTTCAGAGCGCTGAACCGGATATACATCGTTCCCTCCGGAATATGCAGTTCTCCCTTCCTGAGTGTCGGCACTGAGACCAGGGTCTTGCCGTCCCTGCTCATCAGGATTCCGTCTTCTTCCTTGTAATAGGGATTGGAGGGGTCGACCTCGTAGCGCTCGAACAGCACTCTTCCGAGCAGCGGCGAAATGAGCTGAAGCTTGGCCGGGATCTTTATCACTTCCTGGTAAAAAGTTTTTCCGTAGTCCGCGGCAAAGCCCGTGTATCCTGTTTTCCTGAGGTTCTCGGGTATGATGAGTTCTCCGTACCTGTCATGAAGTGTAATGGCGCTGTTTCCGATCCATTCCACGGAAGAAGGAATTGTCATATTCTCCGCGTACACATAGCAGAACGCCAGGTCACGGATCTCTGTGAGCCCCTCGTTGAGTTCCACTTCTTTCAGTTTGCTGCACAGCACGAAGCAGGAGTTTCCGATCACGCGCAGGGAGGAAGGCATGACAACCTTCTGCAGGTTCCGGTTCATTGAAAAAGCCTTCTCTTCGAGTTCCTCGACGCCGTCCGGTATCCTGTACTCGCTGTCCTTCTTCATGAAAGGATAGTAGATCAGCGTCTTCATGTCCTTTGTAAACAAAACGCCTTCGACGCCAGCAAACGCAGTATTCTCAGGGGCCGCCTCTATTTTGGCGAGATTCCAGTATAGCACGAAGAACTCCCTGTCCACCTCAGTCACTGAAGCCGGCAGGATGATGCTGCTGATGCTTCCGCTGTATTTTGACTTCGCTTCCTCATCGTACCGGAGCGCCGTCACAGGAAGATCGCTGAACTGCTCCGGAACCTCCAGGGTGTCCGCTTTACTCGTAAGAGCCTGGGTAAATCCGCTGAGTTCCGCCCGGTCCCGGAACACTCTCCAGTAATAAGTCCGGTCTCCTTCTTCCTGCGTCACTTCCTCATACTTCATCCTGTCCGGATCCGTGTTGCTGTCATGGCGGATCCCGAACCTCACAGCATACTGCCACGCCGCGGAACCCTCGCTGCAGTGGATCCTGCAGCGATAATAATTCTCCAGATTCGTCGTCTCCTTCGAGGTCTCCCGCCCGTAAGGGAAAACATCCCTGGAATAGCGGAACACACTGTCCGGAATGTAAAACTCGGTATCCGGGTCAAGAAGTGTAAAGAGCGAACTCTGCAAAGTAGTGACCCCGTCAGGGATCACTACCAGATCCCCGGTCCCCATGGGAACCGTGTTGATCGTATCGCCGGCAATATTCGTTATAAACCCGCCGTGCGACGCATAAACGGTATTCGCCTCATCGACCTCAAAGGCTCCTGCCATCAGCGCCGTAAACGCGTCGATCCCGATAAAGGCGACGTTCGCGCCGATCCGAATCCGCTCGATACGCGGCTGCTCCTCCGGCGCCTCGTCCAGCCAGTATCTGCTGCTGCCAAAAGCCAGATTTCCGATATATTCGAGAGAATCCGGAAGCTGCAGCTCCTCCAGCATGCGGCATTCATAGAACGCCTCGTTATCAATACGCCGAAGCGACTCCGGGAAGGTCACTTGCGGGATACCCGCCCTCGCGCATGCGCCGTAGCGGATCACCTCGGTCCCCTCCTCTACTTTATAGGGTCCGCTCTTCCCGTTCGGATACTGGATCAGTTCCTTCCCGTCCTTTGAATAGAGCACTCCTTCCACCGATTTATATCCCGGATTGCCATCGCTGACCGCGATCTGTGTCAGTCCCCCGCAGAGCGCGAAGGGAATCTCTCCGATCTCTTCGATCGACGCGGGCAGTTCCACCCGCTTCAGGCCGGATTCCATGAAAGCCGCACGTCCGATTTTCCGCAGCGCTCCGGGAAGCTCGATCTCCTCGATCCCCGACTCTCTGAAAGCGGATATTCCGATCGTCTGAAGCCCCGCCGGCAAGCGGATTTCCCGCAGTGCTTTGGTCCCGTAGAATGCCAGCCTTCCGATCTCCGTGACGCTGTCGGGAAGTGTGATCTTCTCTGTCTTATCCGCTCCGGAAAAAGCGCTCACCGCGATCACTGTTACAGGTTTCCCGGCGACTGCGCCCGGAATCGCGATCTCTGCGTCCGTTCCGTCGTAGCCGGTCACTTCGGCGTGATCTTCCTCTATGGCAAAATACAGCTGCCCCTTGTCTGTCTTAACAGTCTCTGTCTTTGTTTTCTTCTCAGGATCCAGTTCAACATATTCGGATCCATGGAGTTTGCCGTTTACGTCCTTAACAGTCACCTGGCAGATGAACTTGCGGTTAAACTCCGACGCCGGTTTCAGATAGAACCTGAAGGAATTGTCCATTGCCATGCCGCTGTAAATATAGCCTTTGTACTCCCATTCCGTATAGGGCTTCATCTGTCCGTTTTCATCCCTGACCGGGGAAATCGTATCCCCTCCGACGTCGAAGATCGACCTGTAGCCCGAGACGTCAATAGAGCTCTTTCCGCTGAGCCAGGCGCTTCCCCCAGCGGAGTTGATGTCCAGGATCGAGGTGTCTGGGTTTCCTTTTCTGTGACGGATCGAGACGGAAACCTCCTCTTCTCCCGCCACATCATACAATGCGATCTCATGTCCCGAAGACAGGACGGCTTTCACTGTTTTGTACACGCTCTCGCTGCGCTTGTCCGACACCTGTGTAAAAGCCCAGGGCTTCGCGGAATCCTCCAGATCAGTCCTGGCCGTCACCAGCAGCGGATCCTGCGGGATATGCAAAGTATTGTCTTTATCCGGGCTGATCCTCACATTGCAGGTGGCGGTCTGATAACCGCCATAGCCGTTTCTGAACAGGATCGAATAGAAGATCTCCGAGGCGTTGTTCGCCTGCTCCGGCGTGAGCTGAAGAGTAAGCTCTCCATTCTTTTTCTGAAGGGCGGGCAGCTTCCAGTCCAATGTGCTCTCTTCGAGCCAATTTCCGGTATAAGAATCAACAAAATCTTTATAGGACTCTGAAAGGATGTCCTGGTCTGTGTACAGTTCCTGCGCTGTTCTGAACAGTTCGCGGTTGTCGCCGGGCAAATAGAAGGAGACTCCGCCGGCTCCTTCCACATTGCCTGCGGAGCGCACGACCAGATGGTCGACCGCTTCCACAATGGGCTCCGCTTCCGGCACAGGCCCCTCGCCCGCTTTCATCGCAAACTCTTCTTCCACATTCTGCGCAAAGTCCTTGAGATCGAGCAGGTCATAAGCCTTCTCCCGGGAACCGGCTACGCTCAGCCCGAAGGCTTTCGTGCTGCTCCGCGCCTGATTGATCAAAGCGTAGTCCCCGTTTTCGATGCTCTCTCTCAATGCGTCAAAAAATCGGTCCGCTGCTGCTATGGCATCGTCCATCTTCTCAAGATCGAGGGCGGCCAGAGTCACATCCGGATTAAAGAACAGCGTTCTGTTCTTCTCATAATACTGCCCATAAGCGTCTACGATCCTGCTTGTGATCTCCCGAGCATCGGTTGTATTATTGAGAATTTCAAGGCAGGTGTAATCCCATCCCCTGCCGGGTTCAAGCTCTTCGGAAGCTACAAGGTACTGTGCGTAATTCTTCCACAGCTTTGCGTTCTCCAGGTTGCCCATCAGACAGGCGTCAAAACCCACCCAGTCCAGCTTACGTCCCGGTCCGAACACCGATGCGTCCATAGCCCTGCGAAGCTCCTCGAGAAGGAGGCTGTCATTTCCGAACAGTTCATCGCTCCCATACCCCCACAGAGGCCCTGCGCCGTGATCCCAAAAGATCAGCCCGTAATGCTTTGCCGGGTAAAGCGCAGTGCAGTAGTTAATGAATTCAGTCAGCGTCTGCGGCATTCCCATGTCCGCGCTTTCCTTCGTCTGCGCGATGATCTGAGATCCTCCGGCCGTCGACAGATCCAGCACGCTGTTATATTTGTTGGGGATATCGCTCACCCAGCGGCGGCTGCCGCCCGTGTAGACAAGGAGATTGGTCTTCCCGAAGTCGATCCCTGCCTGCTTCATCTCCCCGATATCAGTAGTCGCGGCTCCAAGGCGGCTCTCCAGATTAGACCCCACGATATATACCATGACAGTGTAATCTTTGACCGCTTTTGCCGCAGTTTTGCCGCCGGTTTTCGACCCCCCGCTTCCGTTTGTCACTGCATGCAGCTGAGAAGTCTTCTCATCAATGTCGGAAGCCTTGAGGCCGGCGGCGCCCCTGTAATCGTCGTTATCTTCCTCCAGGATGACTAGGCCGGGTTTGGATTCCTGCTCCTCGGAGGCTTCGTAAAACTCCTCGGCAGGCTGCTCTTCGGCAGATTCCTGTGTCTCTTCCGCGGGTTCCTCCTTCGGCTTTTCCGCGGGCACAAAGCCTCCTTCGCGATCAGCTCGATCCTCGGAGGTCCACTCCGCTTCAGTCAGGTCCTCTGCCGCTTCACCGCTTTGACTGCCGGTTTCTTCGCTTGTGATGTCGGCTTGTTCGCTTGAACTGCCGGTTTCTCCGTTTACGATTCCGGTTTCTCCACTTGCGCCGGCAGGCGCAGCACATGCCGATATTGACAATGCTATTACGAGCAGAATTGCTGTGAGCCTTTTCACGATTCCCCTCCCTCTGTCAACTCCAGAATGAAGACCGCCGCCGCCAGAAGGTCCGCGCAGCCGCCGGCACTGATGCCTCGCCGGGAGTAGTCCGCGTCCAGTTCTTCCAGAAGTTTGATCGAATCTTCGCGGTACGCCCCGCCGCAGCGCAGGAATTCACTGATTTCTTCCTGTACGGCTCTGAGCACTGCAGGATTCTGGCGGGACAGGATGTTGGAATCCTCTGTGTGCGCCATAAGGGTCAGGAGCGCCTGCAGCTTGACCCGGTTCCAGTCACGGCCGCTCGAAAGGCCCGCGCTCAGTACCGGCAGCGCGATCCCGAACACGCCCGGGTAGCCTTCAATGGCCTCCCCGCGGCAGCCCGCTGTTCCATATCTGTGGAGGTTGCGTTCTCCGTGGGTTGCCTGGCCGGCTGCGCTGATCTTTCCCCTCAGTTTTTCCAGTTCCGCCGTGAGCACCCGCACCGTCATCTCCTGTTCCATCTCAAGAAGACCCAATGCTGTGAGCTCCCTCTGCTCCTTCAGGCATCGTCCCGCTCCCGCGCAGAAGATCCCGAAAGTGAATATAGCGCCCTTGTGCGTGTTCACCCCGCCGGTCGCGGCGTACATCGCCTGCTCCGCGTCCATGCCCACACTTCGAAGGCCCATGAAAAGTTCCTCCGCGGATCCGTCAAAAGAGAGACCTTCCCTCGCCATTTGGACAAAAAAAGGGCGCAGTGCTTCCGCGCTGCGTCTGAAGGTTTCTGCGTCCATATCTGTATGAGCGCCGTTGGAATACAGATCCACAAGCCCGGGCTTGGGAGTTGTATTCACCTCTTCTATGAGTGCGTTATAGGCGCATTCTCCGATCCATTCCGCCGTTCCGGTCAATTTCTCTTTCCTCTCCGTTCCCTTTACCAGTGGCGGCGCGGCACTGCGGTTTCAAGGCGTTCTCTATCCCCTTACCATCGGCAGTACGCCGTAGAAGATCACGCCCAGCATAGCTGAACTCACGATGACCATCGGCACCGACCACTTTCTCTTAATAAGAAGATACAGCATAAGCGCCGCTATGCCAATGGAAAAGGGCTGAACTGCTCCTTCTACAAAATATGTCGTCGAACTCAGTGTCACGATAACGCTGAGGATCATGGCGATACAGATTGGTTTTACGACGAACATGATGCGCCGCATCACGCTGCTTTCCTTAAATTTCTCAAAGAAAACAGCGATGACCAAAGTATAAGTCCGCCCAGAAAACCGGCGGTCTGTGTTCCCGTGAAGGTCGCGCAGTTGATCCCCAGAGGTCCCGGAGTCATTTCCGCGATGGCTACCAGATTTGACAGGTCCTCGGCTGTCATCCATCCGTGAGAAGTCATCTCCTCCAGGATCAACGGGATCATCGACATGCCGCCGAAGCTGGTGAAGCCTATTTTCATAAATGATAAGAATAATTGAATATAGATCATGCTTCCGGAACCCTCTCTTTTTTGACCAGAGTGCTGCCCCACCAGAGCATCGCTCCGATGACTCCGAGCAGCACAAGCAGGATATTACTGACTCCCGCAAACAGCGACAGGCAGAATGCCGCGAGGCAGATGACGACAGCCGGCGGTGTGCGGAGAGCATCTTTGCCAAGGGACAGGGCGGCACTGCCGATGATCGGGACTACTGCCGCTCTCAGGCCTGTCAGACCTGCATGTACCCAATAGTTATCTTTGAATGAATTGTAGAACAGTGTGACGATGGACAGAATAATGACCGCCGGGGCTGTAATTCCAAACACTGCGCAGAGGCCTCCGAAGACGCCCGCCACGTGATAGCCGAACAGCATGCTGATGTTGGTGATCATGATGCCCGGCGCCGACTTGCCGACCGCAACCATTTCCAAGAGCTCGCTCTTGGTTATGATCTGCCGCTTGTCGACAAATTCCTGCTCCATCTGTGCCAGGATCGCCCAGCCTCCCCCGAAGGTGAAGCAGCCGATCTTGAAGAAAAATGCGAATATGGAAAGTCCTTTTTTGATCCGATCCATGTGGGTCTCCTATGTTTTTGTTCAGCCGCGCGAAGTGTAATCGGGCGGAAAAATATTGTCTCGTTTTCTTTACCTTATCATTGTCGGATGTATTTGTATAATATATAATTTTCTTATATATCTATAGTTTAAAACTATATTATTTGGTGAGGACCCGCATAATGAACTGGAACCAGCTGCAATACATCGTAACCACCGCCCAGGAAAAAAGCATCACTAAGGCCGCCGGAAAACTCTTCATCTCCCAGCCTTCGCTGACGCTTAGCATTCAGAATCTCGAGAAGGAGCTGGGAGTAGAGCTCTTCGAGCGAAGCCGCGGGGCTATAACACTGACCTATGCCGGCAGGCTCTATTACGACTGGGCGTTGAACACACTGCATTCCCGGGAACAGCTGGATGCGCGGATCGGGGATATCAAGGACGAGAACAGCCATTTGATCCGCCTTGGGATCAGCCCGCACAGAAGCGTGATCCTGCTGCCTGAGATCCTGCCCCGCTTTTATGAGCAGTTTTCCACCAGCGAGATCTTTCTGGAGGAAAGGCCAACTTACCAGCTGAGGACTATGCTGGAGGAGGAACAGCTGGACCTTATGATCGATGTCCCCCACCCGGATTCCCTGAATTACCAAAACATTGTTCTCGCTCAGGAGCATCTGGTTCTGGCTGTTCCCGAAAGATATATAAAAGAGCTCCCGGAAGTTTCCCCGGAAGCTCAAACCATCACTATGGATCCGTCAAAGGCGACGGAAAAAGTTGTACCAATGCAGTATTTCGCCGGACTGCCCTTTTTCATGCTGGCTGAACCCCAGAATCTGGCAGCGCTCTCGAGACGCATCTACGAGTCAGCAGGATTTCTGCCGCAGACAAGGATGGTATGCAGCAGGATCGTCACTGCGCTCGAACTGGTGGGATGCGGGCTCGGTATCGTGCTGGCCCCTGAGATCTACTCTCTTCCGGGAAACGCGCAGGAGGGCGTTCGCTATTTTCACATAGAGCCTCTGGCGACAGACCAGATCGATGTGCGCCAGATCTGCCTGGTCTACCGCAAATCCCTCTATCTGCATGCCGGCCTCAAGGCGCTGATCGACCTGTTCGTCGAGCGCACAATCGAGTAGGATGCTCCTACTCGATTGACCGTTGGCCGCCAAATACATCTTCGTGCAAGCACGAGATGTGCTTGGCGGCTTATCGCACAAAAAAGCAGCCCGCGCAGATCGGGCTGCTTATCTTTCCTATTCCTGCTCATTTCAGTTCAAATCCCAGCATCGTAAGATCGTCGAACTGAGGTCTGCCTCCAACGAACTCTTTGACACTCTTGCGCACGCCCTCCAGGATCTCCTGCGGCGCCCCGTCGCGGTACCTGTTCAGGGCCTCCAGCATCCTGCCCGTCGTAAACAATTTGTCAAACATATCGGTGGCCTCCGGAACTCCGTCCGTATAGACGAACAGCTTATCGCCGCGGCCAAGATGAATATCATAGCTCGTATACTCGATGTCCGGAAATACACCGACAGCGACATTGTGCTTGGTCTTATAGAGTTCAAAAGATCCGCCCTTGCGATAGAGCGCCGGCTCTTCATGCCCTGCGTTGACAAAAGTAAGTCTGCCCGTGGAAATCTCCAGGATTCCCAGCCATATCGTGACAAAAAGGTTTGCCTCGTTGTGTTCGCAGATATTATTGTTGACAAAAGCCATGATCTCCGCAGGCGTTCCGCCCATACTGGCCCGGTTGTTGATCACAATGTTGATCGCCATCATAAACAGAGCCGCAGGCACTCCTTTGTCCGAAACATCGCCGATCCACATGGCCAGATGATCGTCATCGAGCAGGCGGAAGTTATAGAAATCTCCTCCGACTTCTCTGGCCGGCTTCATGTAAGCATATATGTCAAAATCCGTTCTGTCGGGGAAAGCCGGAAATTTGGCAGGCAGAGAGCTGTGCTGTATATTTTTGGCAAAAGACAGCTCCATCCCGATCCTCTCTCTTTCAGCCGTGTAGGCGGTCAGATTTTCAATATAGTTGACCATGTCCGTCTCCATCTTATCGATCGAGCGTGACAGGGTATCGATCTCCTCAAATCTGCTTACATCTCCAAGTTCCTCGCCCTTGGTGTTCTCCCTCGCGAAACGGGACGCCTCGTCCGAGACTCTCTTGATCGGGATAAAAACCCATTTTGCCAGGGATCTTGCAGCCAGATGCGAGGCCAGCGCACCCATAATAAGGACTATGACGACAATGTGCAGCATGAATCTTATAATGGCCGTCTCCAGTTCATGGATTGGCCGCTGAATACACAGAAGAGCCGTCACATCTCCTTCCGAGTTCGTGACCGGCACGATCGTGGTGATATGCGGTTTCAGTCCATTTCCCGGCCGCAGCCTGTATATGGTCGCGTACTCTTTCTCCTTGGCGTATAAGGCCTCGTAACTCTTCCTGTATTCCTCATTGGTTGTCTCGCGCTTATGTCCGATCTCCCAGGGAACGTAATTGGAGTCATCCACGGTATTATCCACCGCGTTGAAAACCGACACAAATCTCTCATAATCACTCTGATCCACGTCAATGACATAGATCAAAGAGACGCTCATCCTATGGCAGTAGGCGTCCAGAATCCTCTTGGTCCGGGCGTACTCTTCCGGCTCTTCCCCCGCCAGATAAGCCTTGATATGGTCACCGTTTACCAAAGAGGCAGCTGTATACGCCATATGAAACGTGGTAGTCGAATTCATTTCATCGAAAGCATTCGTGAAACTCAATATACCGCTTATGCACACAATGATCCCGAACAGCACCAGCAGGCTCACAACGCTTGACGTTATATAAATGGCCATATTAGACCGTATTTTCCTGATCTTTTCTAACATCAGCCTTCTCCCCGGACACTCACAAAACTATTTCGACCATTACATTCATTCTAGCATAAAAAAGCCGCTGCATCACAGCAGCGGCTTAGTTTCATTTCCTTTATCAAGTTCAAAAGTTCAGGTATATGTGGCTTTCTGCAGCAGCATCAGTTCTGCGTTTCCACTGAAGCCCGCTGCACAGTCATATTGATCGTGCCGTTGGTATTCTTCTCAGGCAGCACCGTTACTCTGTAGGAGCCGGGATCCACAGTGCAAGTCACAACTCCGCTGCCGGTCACCATGATCTCATAATCCGGATTCTCCGTATCGGGTAATTCATCGGCGTTTTCGTTCTCAGCGCCGGACTTGAGCTGGATCACAACTTTGTCATCTTCTTCAAGACTGGGTTCGACCACGATCTCTTCTCCCTCCGCGACGATCAGCGCCGCGGATGACACGGAACTTCCCTCATCTGTATCCGAAAGATCGATCTCACATGATTTTTCATTTTCGATCACGATCGACATCATGGAGTTGGACTCTTCAATTTTGCCGCATCCGACTGCCGCAAGGGCCAGGATCATAACTGCTGCCGCTGTGAATAACATAACCTTTTTCATAACTATCTCCTTTTGCCAAAATATTGAATCAATTATTTGTTTTTTGCATAACTGTTCAGATATACGGCACGGCAGCTCAAATACCACGGTCGATTTACGCTATTTTGGCTTTTTTCTCGAAGCGGGCCCTGTTCTTGGCGTCGTCCGCGCCTGCCTTGATCTCGCCGGCCTTCGTCAGCGCGATCCTTGTCAGCTGCGGATGCCGAGCGCAACGCCGGCCTGCGGGAACAGAGTGATTCCGAGATATTTGCGGACCGTCTCATTGCAGTGCATGAGTGAACTGCTGAGCCGAGCGCCGAAATACTTTCCGAGGCAGCGCACCAGGATATAGACAACGCCGATCAGCACAATTGCGGGATAGCGGAACACTCCCAGATCCAGCTCCGCACCGGACAGCACGAAGAAGAGCGCATACAGGGGAGATGTCCACTTGGACGACCTGTTCATGATATCCACAGAATACTCGCTGAAATTACAGAAGACCGTTCCCAGCATCATACATACAAGAAGTGACGAGAAACCGATCTTCACTCCTCCGCCAAGTTCGAATTCCCTGGACGCCATCGCGATCGTCATGATTACAAAAGAGATCGTCAGTGACAGACGGTTGGAATTGGAGAAGAAGATCTTCTCCAGCACAGTGAGCAGAGTTCCCATCACCGCTCCAAGGATCAGTGAAAAGACAATTTCCAGCAGCGGATTAACAATGACCGAAATGAAGTCCAGCGTTCCGCCGGCCATCGCCTGCGCTATGCCAAAAGATACCGAGAACACGACCAGTCCAACTGCGTCATCAAGAGCGACAATGGGAAGGAGAAGTTCTGTTACCGGGCCTTTGGCCTTGTACTGCCTGACGACCATAAGCGTCGCAGCGGGCGCCGTCGCCGACGCGATCGCTCCCAAAGTGATCGCTACGGGAAGCGGCAGCACTTCCGGTCCGAGAATAAAATGAAGCATGATCAGGACTGCGTCAACAAGCAGTGTTGCCATCAGCGCCTGAATTACGCCGATCACTGTTGCCGTTTTTCCGGTCTCCTTAAGCTGCGCCAGTCGGAACTCGTTGCCGATATCAAAGGCGATAAATCCAAGGGCGACATTGCTGAGGGGACTTACGGTCTGAAGGTCCTCCATCGTATTGAACCCTACTCCGTGAATGCCGATTCTTCCCAGCACAAAGGGACCCACAAGAACGCCGGCGATCAAAAAAGCTGTCACGTCCGGGAAATTCAGTTTCATATACTTGAAAACACGGGTCATCATCAGCCCGGCAAACAACGCCAGTGCAGTTTCCAATAACATGCACATAACAATTCCTCTTTTCTATTATGACTGATCAATAAGCTTTGCAACAAAAAACCGCCAGTCAGTCATGAGCATCGCATGTCCATTCTGGCGGTTTTCTTTCGAACGCCCCGATTATAGCACCTGCAAACGAAGATGCAAGTTCTATATCAAAAGCGCCCTAATAGAGGTCAAAAAAGCCCTGTTTCCAGGGCATCAAATCTTAGCATTTTCCTCATGAAACAATTTAAGAATCCGCATCCATCTAGTATAATAAATATAAACTATACCTAAACTCAGCTAAACAAAATGCAAATACAGGAGGGTAAATTATGATCAGAAGAAGTGATGATAAGATCAGCGTCAGGAAACCGTCTCCCTTTAACGGTGTTGGCGAGATCACTGTGAGAAGCCTTTTGAACGGACCTGAGGAAATGGAGAACAAGGGGCGCGTATTCGGTCACACGACCGTGTATCCCGGAAGCAAGATCGGCCTGCACACGCACAAGGGCGACGCGGAGACCTACTACATCCTCTCCGGAAGCGGCAAGTACAACGACAACGGCACGATCGTTGACGTACAGCCCGGCGATGTGTACTACTGCGGTGATGGAGAGTGCCATTCCATCGAGGCTATCGGCGAGCCGATCGAGATGATCGCGCTGATCCTGTACACCACCTGAAAGAAATAATTCTGAGACGCCCCGGCGCGGCTTTTGAGAAGTGCAATTCTTAGAAGCTGCGCCGGGATTTTTGCGGCGGCTGCGGCTGCTGTTACTGTTTTCTGGCTGCTGTGGCTGCTGTTGTTTTACTGCTGTGATTGCGTTGGGCACAGGAGGAAGTTTTTCATTTTTATACACAACAATTTTTTACAGAAATTCCTTGTTGCCAATATCCTGTATGTTTTTGATCTATATATCAATTGTTGTTAGGTACAGATCGTCTAAATCTCTTGTCTGTGCCCAACCGAAGAGATTACTTCAATATTTTGACCGCTTTTTATCAATACTGCGTTTTCAAGTTGTGTACCGATAGTAAAACGGCACCATCTGTGCCCAACCGCCCGGCTGCAGAGCCAACGCCGCCTGGCTCCCGGTTCTTGCCCGAACCGCCTCAGCTGTATTATACTATCTGTCAGTTCCGGTCAGCGGACTGCAGGCAGGACTCATGTCTTTATTATCTGTTTTCAATTCTATCTCCGGTCGGAGGAAAGGAGCATCATGACACTCTCACAAATAGTCGAATCAGAAAAGCGGCGGCTGCTCAAAGAGAAGCGGCGACTCGAGAAACTGATCTCACGGTCACCGGAAGGAGACCTGATCTACAGCACCAGCAGGTCCAAAGGCAAGCAATATTACAAATGGTTTGTCTCTCAGCGCCAAGGGAGCCAAAAAGTACGCGTTTATATTCCGCAGTCTGATCGCCGCCTGGCGCAGGCTCTTGCCAGAAAGCACCTGTATCAGAAGAAACTGGAGGATACGCTCCGCGAACTGGATGCATTGGACGCCTATCTGAAAAAGCATCACGCAGATTCCGATATTAAGCGGCTTGTCGAACTTCCGGCGATTGGGGCTCTTTTGGCTCAGGATGATCCGGCGCTTCCGGTTTCTATGGACCAGGAACTCTATAAATGGATGCATGCCAAATATGAACGCAATCCGAAGCATCCGGAGCACCTCACTGTCAAAACAGTTGACGGCAACTACGTCCGCTCCAAATCTGAAGCCCTGATCTATATGCTCCTGCTTAATTACAGTATTGCTTTTCGATATGAATGCCGGCTTGATGTGGGCGGCTATATCTACTATCCCGATTTTACGATACGACATCCGGTCACCGGCGAAATATTCTACTGGGAGCATGTCGGAAGGCTCGACAAACCTGATAAGGTTGCCGATTTCCTGCAGCGTCTGCGAATTTATATGGGTAATGGAATTCTACCTGATCACAATCTGATCCTCACATACGAGAGCGAAGGCCATCCCCTTGATTTCAGTATTGTGCAGCACAAGCTGGAGGAGTTTTTCAATTGCAGCGGGAAGCCTCTGTATTGATTCTGGTGCGGCTTGCATACAATTTGCCGGCTCTCTCCCTATATAACGGGCACTTGGGCGAAGAAATTCTTGTTTTAGGCATATCCTCGGCTTTTTCGTCTTTATGCCCAACCAAAAATCAATATTTTGTCAACTCATAATCAATAAACAAATAATCTGCCGTTTAAGCACTTTTAATTGTGTAGAGTCCTCAATCAGAAGCTTCCTGTGCCCAACCGCAGACGGAAAGACATTCTATGTTGTGTACAGCCTTCAAACAGACGCTTCCTGTGCCCAACCGTCCTAAAGATTATCCCAAAATCTTTTATCTCCCCACCTCACAGCATTTGCCGCTTTGTATTTGCCAATTAATTCATATAAAATATAGTTAAGTAACCAATTCCCACCAACTAATGAGGTAGCACTATGAAAAATGTCAGACTCGGCCGCACAGAAATCATTGTTCCCCAGAACGCCTTCGGATGTCTTCCGATCCAGCGCGACAGCAAAGAGGTTGCGGTGAAGCTTCTGCGGGAGGCTTATGAAGGGGGCATGCGCTTTTTTGACACGGCGAGAGCTTATACGGACAGCGAGGAGAAGGTCGGCGAAGCTTTCGACGGCATTCGGGACAAAATATACATAGCCACCAAGACCGCCGCAAGGACGCCGGAGGGCTTCTGGAAAGATCTGGAGACGTCCCTTAAGAATCTTCGGACCGACTACATCGATATTTATCAGCTTCACATGGTGCCCCAGTGCTACAGACCCGGGGACGGGACCGGCATGTACGAATGTCTCGAGCAGGCCAAAGAGAAAGGACTGATCCGCCACATCGGCATTACGACGCACAAACTTGCTGTAGCGCAGGAGATCATCGAGTCGGGCCTCTACGAGACCCTGCAGTATCCTTTCAGCTACCTTTCCTCTGAAAAGGAGATCGCTCTGGTGCGCGCGTGCGTGGAAAATGACATGGGCTTTATCTGCATGAAGGCGCTTGCCGGAGGCCTGGTCACCCGCTCCGACGCAGCCATGGCATATATGACGCAGTTTGATAATCTTGTTCCGATCTGGGGGATCCAGCGTGAGAACGAGCTGCGTGAGTGGCTCTCCTACATGGAGAACACGCCCACCATGACTGACGAGATCACCGCTTACATCAAAGGCGAGCAGGACGAACTCGCCGGCGAATTCTGCCGCGGCTGCGGCTACTGCCTGCCCTGCCCCATGGGCATCGAGATCAACAACTGCGCCCGCATGTCGCTGATGGTACGCAGGGCGCCCTCCGCTTCCTGGCTCTCCGAGGCCTGGCAGGAAAAGATGGCGAAGATCGAGAACTGCATAAACTGCCGCCAGTG
>CADBIU010000067.1 GCA_902794825.1 uncultured Lachnospiraceae bacterium | reverse complement strand
GGATGGAAGCGGACACTCTTCAAGCGAACAGGATATCACAAAAGGGACATGCCGCAACCGCTCAGTCTGACGGATGCACAGACCCATTTCATATCAGGAAAACACAAAAACCGGGCTCCAAAGAGTCCGGTTTTTGCTGTAAAATTCAGTTATGCGACTAACAAAAATCTTACAGGGAGATTATACCCTGTCCAGAAGGCAAACCGGCCCCGGATAACGCTACGATCGCCCGTTTCATATCCCTTCACTTCGCACAGTGCTCAAAAGAACTCATGGCAGAATCCACCTGGCTCCTGCGCAGGAACGGCCTCATCTCCTCTGAGGTTGTATTCATTGACGGCGCCAAGATCGAGGCAAACGCCAATAAGTATGATTTTAAGACACAAAGAGGGCGCCGCCCCTGCTGATTAATCAGCAAGATGCGACACCCTCTTTTTATTTCCGATATTAGTCAGAATCAGGCGTTTTCTTTCGCCGCTCTTCTGGACAGCACATACATGACGGCGATCAGGATCACCAGACCGGCCAAAAGAGGCAGGAAGACGTTCTTGGTCAGACCCGCCACGATGTAGGTCAGCGCCGAGATGGCGGCGCAGGTCATCGCGTAAGGGATCTGAGTGGAGACGTGGTTCAAGTGGTTGCACTGCGCGCCTGCCGACGACATGATTGTCGTATCGGAGATAGGGGAGCAGTGGTCACCGCAGACAGCGCCTGCCATACATGCGGACATGGAGATGATCATCAGCTGATAATCTGTGGCCTGGAAGCAGGCGACGACGATCGGGATCAGGATACCGAAGGTTCCCCAGCTTGTTCCGGTCGCGAAAGAGAGACCTACGGCGATCAGGAAGATGATGAAGGGCAGAAGTCCTGCAAAGCCTGCAGCCTTGTTCTGGATGATGTAAGCGACGAATTCCTTGGCGCCGAGGCTGTCTGTCATGGCCTTGAGGGACCATGCGAAAGTCAGGATCAGGATAGCGGGAACCATCTGCTTGAAGCCCTCAGGGATGCACTCCATGATGGAACTAAAATCAAGAGATTTGCGAACCATGTAGAAAGCCATTGTGAGGATCAGCGCGCAGAAGGAGCCGAGCACCAGTCCTACGGAAGCATCGGAGTTCGCGAAGGACTCGATGAAGCTTGTGCCTTCGAAGAAGCCGCCGGTGTAGATCATGCCGATGACGCAGCCGATGACCAGAGAGATGATCGGGAAGAGCATATCGATAACTTTTCCGTCGGTCTTGTTCTTGGAGCTGTCAACGTTTGCATAAGGACGATCTTCTGTCGTGTACAGATCGCCGTTCTTAAGAGCGTTGTATTCGTGCTTGTACATGGGACCGTATTCTATCTTCATCATGACCATGAGGACCATCATGGCAATGGTGAACAGGGCGTAGTAGTTATAAGGGATGGACTTGATGAACAGCGCGATGCCATTCTCACCCTCTACGAAACCGGAAACTGCCGCGGCCCAGGAGGAGATCGGAGCGATGATGCAGACAGGTGCTGCGGTCGCGTCGATCAGGTAAGCGAGCTTGGCGCGGGAGATCTTGTGCTTGTCTGTGACGGGGCGCATAACGCTGCCGACTGTCAGACAGTTAAAATAGTCGTCGATGAAGATCAGGCAGCCGAGGCCGATGGTGGCGAGCTGCGCGCCTTCTCTGCTTGTGATCTTCTCAGAAGCCCAGTTTCCGAATGCGGCGCTGCCGCCGGTGCGGTTCATCAGCTGAACCATGATGCCCAGGATCACCAGGAACACCAGGATGCCCATGTTGTAGGAGTCGGAGAGAACCGCAATGACACCATCTGTGAAAATATGGTTCAGGGTCCCCTCGAAGTTATAACCCGAATACAGGAGAGCGCCGGAAATGATACCGATGAACAGGGAACTGTAGACTTCCTTGGTGATCAGTGCCAGCGCGATGGCGATGATCGGAGGTACCAGTGACCAGGCTGTCTGCTGAACGGTTTCCGCATTTGTCAGAAATGCCATCGCAATGATGAGCGCGACAACCACGAACATGGCGATCAGTGAGACTGAGATTTTCGATTCTTTCTTTTGCATTTTTTTCCCCTCTCAAAATATGAAAAAGTATACTTTAACATAGTAATACAGTGGCGGATCGCAGTCAAATAGTAGAAACGGATTTGCGATCAAAAAAATAAGCGCAGGGGATATTTTGACAAACAGCCTGTACCCGTGTAAGAATACTGCATGTACATTGAAAAGCAGCAAAGAGGTGGATTAAGTGGACAAAAAAGAGTTGACCCTGCAGGTCATTGAGAGGCTGAAAAAGGAATACCCGGAGGCAAAGTGCACGCTGGACTACGACAAGGCGTGGCAGCTTCTGGTGAGCGTCAGGCTGGCAGCCCAGTGCACCGACGCGCGGGTGGACCAGATCACCCCGCTCTTATATGAAAAGTTTCCTTCTGTCGCGGCGCTGGCAGAAGCGGAGACGAAGGAGATCGAGAAGATCGTGCGGCCCTGCGGGCTTGGACCCAGCAAAGCGCGGGACATCTCCGCCTGTATGAAGGTCCTGCACGAAAAGTACAATGACAATGTTCCTGAGACCTTCGAGGAACTTCTGGCTCTTCCCGGCGTGGGAAGAAAGAGCGCCAACCTGATTATGGGCGATGTATTCGGAAAGCCCGCTATTGTCACGGATACCCACTGCATCCGGCTCTGCAACCTGATTGGTATGGTGGACGGCATAAAGGAGCCCGCCAAAGTAGAGCGGGAGCTCTGGAAGATCGTGCCCCCGGAGGAAGGAAATGATCTCTGCCACCGCTTCGTTCTGCATGGCCGGGCGGTCTGTGTGGCGAGGAGGCCCAGATGTGCTGAGTGCTGTCTGAAGGATATTTGCCGATATGGGAAGAATGATGAGAATCATTCATCATAAAAGATATTTACATTCATCGAAAAGAGCGTATAATAACGAATGTCGGTGACTTAATAGTCAAACGAATTCATCTAAGAGATGAAAATAATTCATTATACAGAGGGATATTCGATGAAAAACACAGTAGAGATCAGATGGCATGGAAGAGGCGGCCAGGGCGCCAAGACAGCGGCGCTGCTTCTGGCAGATGTAGCGTTCCATTACGGCGTTCAACAGGATCAGTGAGGATAAGATCCGCGTCCACTCCAACATTTACGATCCCGACTATGTAGTTGTTGTAGATGAGACACTCCTTCACTCGGTCGATGTGACAAACGGCCTTAAGAGGGAGGGCGCGATCATCGTAAATACACCTAAGTCCGCTAAGGAGATCAGGAGTCTTCTCCGCGGCTACAAGGGAAGAGTCCTTACGGTTGACGCAAGACACATTTCCGAGACGACACTCGGCAGGAATTTCCCTAACACTCCCATGCTGGCAGCAGCCGCCGCGGTGACAGGCATTATGTCCAGGGAGGATTTCCTCACCGAGATGCAGGCTTCCTTTGCCCATAAGTTCGCGAAGAAGCCCGAAGTGATCAAGGGAAATATGGCTGCTGGCAGAGAAGGAAATGAAGAAGGCCTCCGCCAATGTGGCAGATGCATCCGGCAGGAGGATGAAGCAGAGCGCCTGATTCAGGCAGAGGATGAATACGAGAGTGCGAGAAACCCCCGTCTTCAGGCGGGGAGTTTCTTTTGCGGCAAAACAGTGTCCGGCAGGGCTCTGTGACAGATAATAAAGAATTTAGGAAGAGAATTATACTTATGCGTACCGATATCACAAGAATTAACGAGAACTCGCCCTATACAGACCTGACTGAAGGGCTTCAGCTCTATGCAGGAGGCACCTCCCGCCTGTTCAAAACGGGGGAATGGAGAACGAATACACCGGTGCTGGATGACAAGTGCAGGCAGTGCCTGCTGTGCGCGCCTGTCTGTCCGGATTCAAGTATTCCGGTGAAGAACGGCAAACGGCTGGATTTTGACTACGATCACTGCAAGGGATGCGGGATCTGTGCCAAGGCTTGTCCCTTCGGCGCCATCACAATGAAGGAGGGAATCGAGGCATGAGCAGAAGCAGAGACGAAGTGGTATGCAGCAAGTCGATCCCGGAGAGAATGTCGGGAAATGAGGCGGTCTCCTACGCGGTCCGCCAGGTGAATCCGGATGTGATGCCGGCCTTTCCCATCACACCTTCCACGGAAATCCCTCAGATGGTGTCCTCTTATATTGCGAACGGAGAGATCGATACGGAATTCATTCCCGTTGAGAGCGAACACTCCGCGATGTCCGCGGCGATCGGAGCCGAGGCGGCGGGTGCGAGGACGATGACAGCAACTTCTTCCGCAGGTCTTGCCCTGATGTGGGAGGAACTGCTCCTGGCGGCTTCCAACAGGCTGCCCATCGTGCTGACACTGGTCAACCGCACTCTGTCCGGTCCCATCAATATCAACTGCGACCACTCCGACGGAATGGGCGCAAGGGACACGGGATGGATCCAGATCTATTCAGAGAACAATCAGGAGGCCTATGACAACTACATTCAGGCTTTCCCGATCGCGGAGGATCCCAGGGTGCACCTGCCGGTGATGATCTGTCAGGACGGCTTTATCACGAGTCACGCCGTGGAGAATATCGAGCTGCTTGAGGATGCGCCTGTAAAGGCTTTCGTAGGGGAGTATAACCCGGAGGAGTTCCTCTTAAATCCCGGGAAACCGGTCTCTGTGGGACCTTACGCAGTCTCCGCATACTCCATGGAAGCCAAAAGAGCGCAGGAAGCAGCGATGGAGCGCGCCGGAGAGGTGATCCTCGAGGTCGCGGAGCGCTTCCGGGAGATGTCCGGAAGAAGTTACGGATTCTTCGAGGAGTACAGGACGGAAGACGCGGAGTATCTGATGGTGATCATGGGATCCGCGGCCGGGACTGCAAAGGCGGCAGTGGATATGCTCAGGGAAGAAGGCCATAAGGTCGGAATCCTCAAGCTCCGGGTATTCAGACCATTTCCTGAGAAAGAGATCGCCGAGGCGATCCGCAGAAGCGGCTGTAAGGCAGTGGCGATCATGGACCGCTGCGAGAGTTATAACGGCTGCAGCGGACCTCTGGGGAGCGAGATCCCCGCGGCGCTGTTCAGAAATAAAGTCATGGTAGAGACGGTCAATTACATTTATGGACTTGCGGGAAGAGACTTCACCGTTGAGCATGTACAGGATGTTTTTGCCGAACTGGAAGAAGTGGCGCAGGGAAATAAAGAAGCGCCCAACCACAAATACATTGGACTCAGAGAGTGAAATACAGATTATGATGGGAAATGATTACAGCCTTAAGACAATGATGGAGAAACCCGAGAGGCTCTCCCCCGGCCACCGCATGTGCGCGGGCTGCGGAGCGACGATCGGCGTCAGGGCGGTTCTGCGCGCGCTGCACGAAGAAGATCACGCGGTGATCGGAAATGCCACCGGATGCCTCGAAGTTTCTTCCTATATGTATCCCTACAGCGCGTGGGAGGACAGTTATATCCACAACGCGTTTGAGAACGCGGGGGCGACCCTGAGCGGCGTGGAGACAGCTTACAAGGTACTGAAAAAGAAGGGAAAGCTCGGAGAGAAGGATAATTTTAAGTTCATTACTTTCGGAGGAGACGGCGGAACCTATGATATCGGCTTCCAATCCCTTTCCGGCGCGATGGAACGCGGACACGATATGGTCTATGTGTGTTATGATAATGGTGCCTATATGAACACCGGAATCCAGAGATCTTCAGCGACGCCGATGTTCGCGGACACGACTACAACGCCTGCGGGCAAAGTGTCCAACGGCAAGATCCAGTACCGCAAGGATCTCAGCTCCATCATCGCGGAGCACTATGTGCCCTACGTGGCGCAGACTACTCTGACCAGGGATTTCAAGGATCTCCACAGAAAGGCAGAGACCGCGATCTACACTAAGGGAGCTGCTTTCCTCAATATGATGACGCCCTGCCCCAGAGGCTGGCGCTATGAGATGAGCGAGATCATGGAGATCTGCAGGCTGGCTGTGGAGACATGCTACTGGCCGCTCTTTGAAGTGGTGGACGGAAAATGGATCCTCAACTACGAACCGAAGAAGAAACTTCCGATCGAAGACTTCTTAAAGCCCCAGGGGAGATTCAAACATCTCTTTAAACCCGGCAATGAGCATCTGATCGAACTCTTCCAGCAGGAAGTTGATAAGAGGTGGGAGGATCTTCAGTACCGCTGCGCCAGATAAGGATATGGCAGGAATACGGAGGTGACACATGACGCTTCTCAGTTATCAGATTTTTAAGACAGTCGCGGAAGCCGGCAGTTTTCACAAGGCCGCGGATTTGATCGGCCTGACACCTTCCGCGATAAGCCACGCTGTTTCTTCCATGGAGAAGGAACTGGGCTTCTCGATTTTTACAAGAAAGAAAGCGGGAGTGACGCTGACAAGTTACGGCGAGCACCTGATGCCCTATGTCAACGCGGTCCTCAACAGCGAGGAGAGCCTGCAGCAGGCTGTGGCCGAGTTCAACGGCCTCAAACAGGGCACAGTGAAAGTGGGCGTTTTCTCCAGTGTCTGCACGAGCTGGATGCCCGACATCATCAAATCCTTCAGCGAGCTGTATCCCGCGATCGAGATCGAAGTGTTCCAGGGGACCTACGACGACGTCAGTTACTGGATCCGCAACGGGATCGTGGATTTCGGATTTCTTTCCACATCCAGTGCGGGGGACCTGCACATAGAGCCTTTCTACAGGGATCCGCTCCTGTGCATCGTGCCTAAGGACTTTGTAAAAGAGCTTCCCTGCGAGGAAATGACCATCTCCGAGATGGCCAAACTTCGTTTCGTCGTTCAGCGAGAGTCTACAGACGCGGATATACAGAATTATATGAAGCAGAACCATCTGGACATCCAGACCAGGTACCACGTGGTGGACGATCTGGCCACCGTTGTAATGGTAGCGGCAGGGGTCGGCATCTGCATTATGCCGGAACTTGTCATGAACGATATCCCCTACGACGTGCGGCAGTACCGGATGGAGCCCGACGCGGCGAGGATCATCGGCCTTGCGGCGCTCAATCCGCAGCTGATGGCGCCCGCGGTGCGCACTCTGTACGGACATATCCTGTCAAAATATACCAACCTGGACTGATTCAAACACGAAAAAAGCCGCGCGGATCCGTGCGGCTTTTCTTTTGGCTGTACCGAAATGCCCCTTATATTATATAATACAAGGTAAGCCTATATTTTGACACAGATGTCGCGGGGGGATCCGATATGGAAATGATGCAGTTTCTGGAAGCTGACAAAGAACAGCTGATGAGCGGACTGGCCGCAGCCGGAACGCCGGAGCAGGCCGAACACGTGCTGGAAAAGGAATTTGACAGACTTCTTCTTCGCTATAATGAGGAATGCACGCTGGAAAGGGTCAGAGACGCGGCGAGGTATATGCTGCAGGCCGCGAAAATGATGATCCCTATGCTGAGCGCCGCAGGGGAGACCAAAGTCTGGTCGAAGAGCGCCGGCGGCTCCGGCGACGAGGGAGGAACACAGATAACCTGGCAGGTCATCGCGTGCCTGGCAGGAGGAGCGCTGTTCCTTGCGGGCGCGATCCTTGGGCTTGCGGTGTCAGCCGGAAAAGGGCTGTCGATGTCGGCGCTTCTGGGCTCGATCCCGGCGGCGATCCTCGCAGGGATCCTTCTTTTCTGGGCAGGCAGGATGTCACTGAGCCGCAAGGCGTCAGGTAAGGCTTCCGGAGGGGATGAGTACCAGGTAGAGATCCGCGTGGATCCCGGCAGGATCTGGAGCAGCATGAGAGCGGTGATCCTGTCGGTGGACAAGAGCCTGAAAGAGGCCGAGGAAGCCGTCAATTACGAGAAGAGCCTTCTTCCTCCGTCCTCCGGAAACGGAGTCAGCCCCGAGGAGGCGGAACTGTTCTCTGTCATTTTAGAGAACGCGTACAGCCGCAGAGAAGAGGAGCCGGGCGACACAACGGCTCTGGAAACGATCTCCACAGTCCGCTATTACCTGCACCGCAAGCAGGTGGAGACAGTGGATTTCGGCGGAGGCAAGAGAGAGTGGTTTGAGCTGCTGCCCGGCAAGAGAGACGCGACGCTGCGCCCCGCTCTTGTGAGGGACGGAGTACTGATCCGAAAGGGACTTGCGGTTGCCGCAATGTGACGCGGCAGTTACAGAAGGTGAAGGAGATACCAGATGGACCGCTATTATGGATTTGACCTTGGAGACGCCGAGAGCGCCGTCTCATGTCTTAATAAAAACGACGCGGGAGTTCCGCGGATCATCACTGTGGGAGAAGCCGGAAGTTTTGTGACCGCCTACGCCAGGCTTCGCAACGGAGCGTTGGTGATCGGCGAGGCCGCCTGCTACAATCCGGAGGCTGTCGAGCGCAAGATCAGGTTTAAGAGCAGGTTCCTGCGGGATCCGGACAGCCGCAGGGATGTAAAGTCCTTCGCGGCAGGAGTTCTGGGGGAACTGTACATGAGCGGAGACCTCGTAAAGGGCGAGGACTGCTGCTTCTATGTGGGCTGCCCGGCGGGCTGGGACAAAACAGCGAGAGAGCGCTACAGGGGACTGTTTGAGGAGGCGGGATATCCGCCTGTGCGCATCATCTCCGAGTCGAGGGCCGCTCTGGTGAGCGCCTGCCAGTCCAAACATTTCCAGGTGGGATACGATATTTTGTCCAAACCTGTGCTGGTAGTGGATGTGGGATCGTCGACGACGGATTTCGCCTACATCATGGGAGGCAAAGAGGTGGATATGCAGACCGCGGGCGAGGTGGCGCTGGGAGGCGGCATCATGGACGAGGTGCTTCTGAGCTGCGCGCTGAACGCTTCCGTCAGAGGCGAGAGGATCCGGGAGATCTTCGAGCAGAGCCCGCCCTGGAAGAGCTACTGTGAGTTCGCGGCGAGAAAGCTCAAAGAGAAATATTTTGCCGACGAGGAGTACTGGAAAGACAACAAGTGCATGCAGTCGGTCATCATCAGCTATGAAAAGCCGATCCGGCTCCAGCTTGTCATGGACGCCAAAACAGCGGATCACATTCTGTACGACGGGATCCCTCAGCTGGAGGGCCGAAGTTTCAAGGATGTGTTCATGCACAGCCTCAAACAGGTGCGGGAGAGGATCCAGGGAGACCTCCCTGAGCTCTTATTCCTTACGGGAGGCGTATCAAAGCTTCCGGCTATCAGGGACTGGTGCAGGGAAGCTTTCCCCGAAGCTGTGGTGATCACCGGAACGGAACCGGAATTCTCGGTCAGCCGCGGCCTTGCCTGGAGCGGCAGGATTGACGAGGAACTGAGGCAGTTCCGGGCTGAGATCCAGGATCTTGTGGGCTCGAGTACTGTGGAGCGTATCGTCGCGAACCATATTGACGAACTGTATCACAGCACTGTGGACATGCTCGTGAAACCGATCCTGGAAAACGCGGCCATGCCTGTGTTCGACAGATGGAGAGACGGCGAGATCGAGCGCCTCTCGGACATCAACGCGGAGATGGAGAAGGAGATCGAGAAATATCTGCACACGGAAGAAGTGCAGGAGATGCTGATAAGGCCCATCACACAGTGGCTCAAGCCCGTTTCCTACGAACTGGAGGAGATGACGATGCCGATCTGTATCAGACACGGCGTGCCATACAGAGCGCTGAGCCTGAGCTCTTTCCTCTCCATTTCAGACCTTGAGATAAAGGTGGACGCCAAGGACGTCTTCGCGGTGGAAGAACTCACCTGGATGATCGACACCATCATTTCCATCCTGATCGGCCTTCTCTGCGGCGGAAGCGGCGTCGCGCTGATCTCGGGAGGAATATCCGGCGTAATAGCAGGAGCCATGATCTCGCTTATGGTCCTCGCTCTCGGCAAGGACAAGATGGAGGAAGTCGTGATGAACATGGTGATCCCCCGTCCTATCAGAAAACTCGTGCCCAGGGGCTACTTTATGTCCCGGATCGAGAAGATCAGCGATGAGGTAAAGAGCTCATTCTACCAGACGCTGGAAAAGGAAAAGAATCTTGAGATCACCGAGCGTCTCGTGGACGAGATCTCCGAGCAGATCGAGCAGTGCCTCACAAAGATGGCCGAAGTCGTGGAGATTCCCCTCGGCTAGTAAGGAAATGATAAATGAAACTATTTGACAAAAGAGCGGCGTCTGCCGCAGGGATCACCGCAGCAGTCTGGATCCTCATGGGGATCAGCGGGATCGCCTCCGCGGGAGGAAACGCTGAATGCTCTGCTCGCGAGGTGCTGATCTCTGTCGGCGAGCAGCTGGCGCTTGAGGTCTCTGAGATGGAAACCGAAATAGCAGAGGATGCCTCGGATCCCTACAGGGACAGACCGGACATCGACACCGGCGACTGGATGTTCATTCTTGCAAACCCCTGGAATGACATCGGAGACTATACGCCGGAACTGGAGTATCTGGAAGGGCAGCAGTTTGACGCCCGGATTATCGAACCTATGGAAGAGATGGTGAGCGCCGCGCGGAGCGAAGGCCTGAGCGTCTTTCTCTCCTCTGGATACCGCAGCTACGCGACGCAGACCTGGCTCTTTAACAGGAAAGCCGACGAGTACGGAGAGACGATAGCGGCGACGATCGTCGCAAGGCCCGGGACCAGCGAGCACCAGACCGGACTGTGCTGTGACATCACGGACCATTATTACGAGATGAAGGACGCAAGCCTCGAGAATACTCAAATGTATCAGTGGATGAGCCGGCACTGTGACGAATACGGTTTCATTGTGCGCTTTCCCAAGGGCAAAGAGGACATTACCGGAATCATCTACGAGCCATGGCACTTCCGCTATGTGGGAAAGGAAGCCGCAGCCTACATCATGGAGCATGATCTGACTCTGGAAGAATTTCTGGAGCTCTATCAATAATATAATTTAGAAAGGAAGAACCCGATGTATATTACTTGTCTTGATATGGAAGGAGTACTGGTACCTGAGATTTGGATCGCATTCTCGGAAGTGAGCGGGATCCCGGAACTGAGGAGGACAACAAGAGACGAGCCTGATTACGACAAACTCATGAAGTGGAGGATCGGCATCCTCAAAGAGCACGGCCTCGGCCTCAAAGAGATCCAGGACGTCATTGCCAAAATAGAGCCCCTCCCCGGCGCGCGGGAGTTTCTTGACGAACTCAGATCCTTCACCCAGGTGATCATCATCAGCGACACCTTTACGGAATTCGCGATGCCCCTCATGGAGAAGCTCGGCTGGCCTACACTGTTCTGCAATTCCCTGGAAGTGGCGCCCTCAGGCGAGATCACCGGTTATAAGATGCGCATTCAGCAGTCCAAACTCAGCACGGTAAAGGCTCTGCAGTCCATTGGCTTCGACACCATCGCCAGCGGAGACAGCTATAACGATCTCGATATGATCCTTGCCAGCCAGGCAGGTTTCCTGTTCAGGACCACCGAAAAGATCAAGCAGGATTATCCGCAGCTGCCCGCCTTTGAGGAGTTCAGCGAGCTTATGGCGGCGATCAAAAAAGAGATGGGGATCAGAGACTGAATCGTACGGGAGCACATAGATCCTGATGAAATACGGTGAAAGAATGTAGTTTCACTATGATTTTCTGCTGCGCTTCGACGGGAAGCGCGGTCATGCGGACTATCGTCCTGCTGACGCGCATGGCGCTTCCCGCCTCAGCTTGCAGAAAATCAAGTGAAAGCTTGACATTCTTTCAGAGTATTTCATCAGGACTATGTGCTCCCTTCCTTTTCGGTCACAGATGACCGGGAGGTGAAAACGATTACAAAGGACTTCGGCGTTTTAACACTTTGAGGTAGTAAAATTAACCAAAAATCTGAAAAAGATGTATATCCTATGTTGCATAATTACTAGTAAAGTGGTATTATATAGGCAAGTTAAATATGTGTTTTGCCTAGAGAGGAGAGAATATGGCAGTGATGAGGATTATTGGGGATCCTGTTACTATTGTCGTGTTTTCTTTTTTTATGCAAAATGAGGAATTGTATGGGTAGAGAATTTGTTGAAGTGATCGAAGCGGCGCCTATTGTGGCAGCTGTGAAAGATGACTCCGGACTGGAGATGTGTCTGAAATCTGATGTCGATGCAGTGTTTGTATTATATGGGGATATATGCACCATCGCCGAAATCGTTTCAAAAGTTAAGGACGCCGGCAAGATCGCCATGGTTCACATGGATCTGATCACGGGACTTAGCCCCAGGGATATATCAACGGATTTTATCCGCAAGTATACCAGGGCGGACGGCATCATCACTACGAAGGGGAATCTGATCACACACGCTAAGGAGATTGGTCTGGCGACAGTTCTGAGGTACTTTGTACTGGACAGCATGGCTCTCATCAATATCGAGAGGCAGTCGCACCAGAATCGGGAGTCTCAGCCCGACATGATCGAGATCCTGCCCGGTATCATTGTTCCCAAGATGATCAGGAAGATCTGCTCAATGAGCAGGGTGCCTGTGATCTGCGGGGGACTGATCCAGGAGAAGGAGGACGTCATGCACGCGCTGGCAAGCGGCGCAGCGGCGATCTCGACGACAAGCTCTGACGTATGGTTCATGTAATGGGGACACATGCCGGCATGCGGGGGCGTGACGGCAAAGTTAGAAGGAGGTATTTTATGGCAAAGTATGTAA
>CADBIU010000066.1 GCA_902794825.1 uncultured Lachnospiraceae bacterium | reverse complement strand
TGCCGTCAGCAGGCAGAAGCTCTGGCTCCAGAAGGTCTCTTTCCACAGCTTTTCCCTGATCTGCGGGAACTCCTTCTTCAGCAGCCGGCTGGAAGCGCTTTTGTACGCATTGATGAATTTACTGATCTCACTTTTTGGCTGTGCCCGGAACATGATATGCACATGGTCAGCATCATGGTTCCACTCCTCCGGAGTGATCCCGTATCGCGGCGCTATATAGCAGAATATCTCTTTCGCCCTGCCCGATATCTCATCATCAAACACTTTTCTCCTGTACTTCACGGCCAGGATAAGGTGGTAGTACAGGAGAAAGACTGAATGCGCATTATGGTCATATTTATCCATTATATCAGCAGTTCCTCCAATTCGACTGAAATGGTTTTCTCTATTGATTACAGTATAACACAACAGCGTATTACGAACAAGTGTTCTTCTCGTTTTTCATTTCTATTTTTTCTGATAATAGAGGCGCAGGCGCAGATTGCAAGCGGGAGTAGAGGATAACAGAGGAACGACATTGACGAAGCAATTCATCCCAGCCACCTTAGAGGATGGGGGAATTCTTGCTATAATATGTTAAATTTCTTCCACCAGCCGCACATATCATGTACGATATTCGTTATACATAGTGAGAGGTAAAAAACATGACCTTTGACATCAGCAGGCAGTACGACCGACTGTATCGCTACTGCTATTACCATACTCACAACCGAATATTGGCGCAGGATATCGTGCAGGAAGCATTTACCCGCTATATGGAGCGGTATGGAAGCCTGAATGAGAAGAATGCTGTACCGTACCTGTATGTGATCGCAAGGAATCTGTGCATAGATCATTACCGTAGACAGGGTACGTTGGCGGAGAAGTATCTTCAATCTCAATCATATGAAGAAGATCAAGGTGCGGCGCAAACCGATGCAGAAGACAGCCTCCAAAGCTTCCTCATCACCAAACTAAGCGTCCAGCGAGCCCTGTCCAGATTATCAGAAGAAGAGCGGGAACTTCTGCTTCTGATCAGCGTAAACGAAGTCTCTGCCAGAGAGGCCGGCATGATTCTCGGAATCTCGAGATTTGCCGTTTACCGAAGGCTGCGCCTCGCGCAGAAACATCTCCGGACAGAACTTGGAAAGGAGGGAATAGACGGTGACTAGTGAGGCAAAAAACAGGGAACTGCTGCTCTTATTCTTTGAGCCCGACGAGAAGCCAAATCCGGCAAAAAAGGAAGCATTTTTGAAGAATGTGATGACAGGACAAATAACAAGAGCCACAAAAATCACATTGGATCGGATGCTGCTGATCCAAGTTAAATACATTCGAAAAATGGCCTGGCTGGCTGCCCTCATGATCCTGCTGGCAGCTGCACTGATCACAAAAGGGAACCCGGACAGTGTATTACAGATTGCTGCGCTGACTCCGCTTCTGGCATTCGTTACAGAGATTGAGACGAGAAGGTCCTACGCCTACGGCATGGCGGAACTGGAGATGACTACGGCGTTTTCTCTCAGGAGTATCCGATACGCTCGATTTATGATACTGGGACTATTTGATATGGCAGTTTTGGCAGGAATATCGCTGCTGATAAGGAAATACGTCGCGATGAGCGTACTGCTGACATTGGCCCACCTGATTTTGCCGTTTCTTCTGACGATGATCGGCGCTCTTCTCTTAGAGCGGACTGTTTTCGGAAGAACTCATCCCTATGGTTCGGGAGTCCTTGCGCTGCTCATAGCGGTGGTAACGGAGGGATTTCTCATTCCGGACAGCCCTGTGGCAATTCCCTTTGTGATGTATGGATTTGGCTGGGTATTGGAACTGGCGGCAGTCTTTTTATTGGCTGCAGTGATCGCACTTTTCTGTGCAAATATAAAACAGGACGAGGAGATGACCGCCATATGGAATTAACCACTGAGAGGACATCAAAGCATATGGAACTGAAAATTGACCGAGTATCCAAGCAATACAGGAACAAGATCGCGGTGGACCGCCTCAGCGCTACTCTCCACACAGGCGTGACGGGGCTGCTTGGCGCGAACGGCGCAGGTAAGACAACACTCATGCGCATGATCTGCGGCGTCCTCACGCCGACCAGCGGGGAGATCACATATAACGGGATGCCGGTGTCCGAGGAGCGCTACCGGAGCGTCCTGGGCTATCTGCCCCAGGAGTTCGGATGCTATCCTGAGTTTTCGGGAAGAGATTTTCTGCTCTATTTTGCCGCACTGAAAGGGATGCCCAGGAACGAAGCCGAGATCCGCAGCGAGGAACTGCTTGAAACAGTAGGACTGGCCGATGTGTCAAAAAAGAGAGTGCGCACATATTCGGGCGGCATGAAGCAGCGGCTCGGCATCGCGCAGGCTTTGCTGAACAGGCCTCAAGTGCTGATCCTGGATGAGCCGACAGCCGGATTGGATCCCATGGAACGGGTGCGCTTTCGGGAGCTGATCGGAGAGATCGGAAAGAGCAGCATCGTGCTGCTCTCGACACACATTGTTTCCGACGTGGAGCACATCGCGGACCACATTCTCATGATGAAGGACGGGGAGCTCCTGTGGCAGGGTGAGTGGAAGGAATCGGACGGAAGTCTTGAGGAATTCTATCTGCGGGAGTTTCGGGAGTGACTGACATGGAAGCAAGAGTGGCGATATATGTTGAATTATTGCGCTTCGAACTCAGGAAGATTTTTCGAGGCAGAATAGCGATTCCGGCGCTGGCTGTAAGTGCCGGTATGCTGCTGGGGATTGCTCTGATCAACTACCTGGTGATCAGTCCCTATGACCGCGGCGTATATGAGAGAGAAGCGGCTCTGGAAGGGAGAGCGCTGGACGACGCTCTTTTGGCAGAACTTGCTGCGGAAGCGGAGGAGGCCGGAGGCCTGTCAGGAATCGGGCCGGACAGCCCCTATTATCATCTGGCCGGATACATTTCCCGTATGCAGGGCACGTACCTGACGATAGGGGAAGGGCTGGAATCAGAAGCCGGTAATAGGGAGTTGACCGCAGCTTCCGTTTATCAAATGCGGGAAGATCTTCTGGAGTATATCTATGACTATTTCAGGCTGAGCGATGCGGACAAACAGTGGTGGAAAGAAAAAGAGGCCCTGATCGAAAAGCCCTTTGTGTGGCGGGCAAATTTCGGGGCTTACTCTATGAAGTCGGTTTTTGGGGCGGCCATGAACCTGTTCTGCATGATCGCGGCTGTCTGCCTTGCCGGCGTGTATGCAGGAGAGAAGGGCTATAGAACGGATTCGTTTGTCCTGAGCACCAGGGAAGGGAAGCGCTCCCTCTGGCTGGTGAAATTTATTGCCGGAGAGATTTTTGCACTTGCGGCCGGAACGCTGCTGCTCATCGCAGGGATGGTACCGCATTTACTATTCAACGGACTGCATGGGATTAATGCGCCGTGGCAGCTCATCGTGCCGCTCTGTGCGTATTCCTATACGGCAGGACAAATGCTGGCGAGGTATGTTTTGACCTATTATCTGGGCTGTCTTGTGATAGGAGCAATGGTCATGCTTTTCTCGGTGTTGTTTATGAACAGCATGGCGGCAGCCGGTATGATCTGCATCGGACTGGTGCTGGATCTGTTTCTGTCGCTGCCTCCGCACTTGGGGCTGCTGTCACAGCTTAGGTATCTGACACCTGCGCAGGTGCTGATCAATTCCAGCATGGCAGATCCCCGGCTTCTACGAATATTTGGCCTGGTACTGACGCCGTTGCAGAGTGCGAGACTGGTATACTTGATATTAACGGTCGCGGCGGCAGCAACAGTGCGAAGCCTGTACAGACGGCTGTAGATGATAGAAAAGAAATGACCTGGGATAGATAATACTGCCCCAGGTCGTTTATCGCTATTCAATTTTCTTTCCATATTCGTAAATTGCATCGCTTGGAAGATCTACTTCATCGTTCCAATAGACACAGGTACGGCTTTGATCTAAATGAACATTTTGGAACAGACCGTGTATAGATTGCAGCTGCTTAAAAGCGGGAATAGTATCAATATCTTCCTTAACATCATAAATAACGGCCTTACCATCGTCAAATACTACCCGCAAGCGGTAGCAGCTCATGGGTGTAAGTTCTTTTATACGGTAGATCATATCAACCTCCGATGTGAGATCACTTTCAGAATGATCGAGATAGATGATCAGACTTGCTGGTTTATAGATTACCACTGAAGTGAGAGTGCCGCAAGATTGCCGAAGCTCCAATTCACTGCTACAATTACAGACATAAAAACAAGGAGCCGCTTCAGCCGCTCCGGATTGGAGAAAGCAGTGCTTGCTACAGGAATCAAAGGAAACAGAGAACTGGTTGTCACAAAAGAATTGACCGCACAGGCCATGGGAAGCGGAGAGCTGCCGGTATTCGCGACGCCCGCAGTTGTCGCGCTGGCAGAGGAAACTGCCTGGAGAAGCGTTGCGGCGTATCTGGAGCCGGGGCAGGGAACCGTAGGCACACAGCTGCAGATCGAGCATATCTCAGCGACGCCTGTCGGTATGAAGGTGCGCTGTGAGACAGAGCTTATAGAGATCGACAGAAGAAAGCTCACATTTTCTGTTGCGGCCTATGATGAAGCCGGTGTGGTCGCCAGAGGGACGCACTGCCGCTTTATCGTAGAGAACGAGAAGTTCCTTAAGAGGGCAGAGAAGAAAGCTGAAGACGCAGGCGTAAAAGGAGATTCATAAATGCTGCTTGAACTGTTTTTCACATTTATGAAGATCGGGATGTTCACCTTCGGCGGCGGCTACGCCATGATCTCTGTCGTAGAAAACGCTTGTGTGGAGGACAAACACTGGATCACCCACGATGATATGATGAACATAACGGTGATCGCCGAGTCGACGCCCGGCCCCATCGCGATCAACTGCGCGACCTTTGTCGGCTATAAAAAGCGGGGGCTTATTGGCGCCGCAGTCGCAACAACAGGAATGATCCTCCCGTCTTTTCTGATCATCTACCTGGTTGCGAGATTTCTGGACAGCTTTCTGGAGATCAGCTGGATCGCACACGCCTTTGAAGGGATCAAGCTGGCTGTCGGAATACTGATCATCGACGCCGGAATTAAAATGCTCAGACAGATTCCCGCCCGCATGGTACCCCGCCTGATTCTGGCGTGCGCCTTCGCAGCTATGCTGCTGATCGATATTTTGGCACTGCGCATTTCTTCCATCGCACTGCTCCTTATAGCGGCGGCGGTGAGTCTCGTGCTGTTCACGATCAGCCAAAATATCGAGAGGGAGGGCTCACAATGATCTATTTAGAGTTGTTCGCGGGCTTTTTGAAGGTCGGGCTTTTCTCCTTCGGGGGCGGATATGCGTCAATCCCGCTCATTAGGGATGTAGTGATGTCATACGGGTGGCTCAGTGAAGACATGCTGACTTATATGATCGCTGTGAGCGAGAGCACGCCCGGACCGATCATGGTAAATCTGGCAACTTACGTCGGTATCACACAAGGAGGAATGCTCGGAGCATTTGTGGCGACATTCGCCGTCGTTCTTCCTGCATTTTTCATTATCATTGCAATCGTGGCGTTTCTGAGCAGGGTCATTGAGAACCCTTATGTCGCGGCAGTCATGCAGGGACTTAAGAGCTGTGTGACGGGCATCATCTTGGCCACTGGTGTGCACATGGTGATCCGCAACTGCATAATCAGTGAAACTATTGCCGAGGGAAGTGCACCGGGCGCTGGTGCAGGCAATTTTTTGCCGGTCGACATGAGGGCTGCCGTTGTCACCCTTATTCTGGCAGGAATCTATTACGGCAGCAGAAAACTTAGCCGTACAGCCGGGAAAAGAAAAGGCCTGACGCCTATACAACTGATCGGAATCTCGGCTGTTCTGGGGATGATCGTGTACAGATAACAGAAGAAATAACTATTGTTGCACTTGTTGGAGGTGATTACAATGGATAGACCAATACTCTTCATAAATGCCTGCGTGCGGGGAGAGTCCAGAACTAAAAAACTCGCTGAAAAATTGCTCGAGAAGTTGAACAGACCGGTGGAGGAAGTCCGTCTCGAGGAGATCAACTTCCCAATTGTAGACGAGGACTTCCTAAACATGCGTGACAGACTGATCTCCGAGGGCAGTTTAGACAGCCCTGTGTTTGATCTCGCGAGGCAGTTTTCCGAGGCGGAAACGATCGTGATCGCAGCTCCCTATTGGGATCTTTCTTTTCCAGCTGTGCTCAAGCAATATTTTGAACAGGTGAATGTGGTGGGGATCACCTTTAGGTATACAGAGGAAGGTATCCCTGAGGGCCTTTGCAAGGCAGACAGGATATTCTATGTATCTACAGCCGGAGGTATTTATGTGCCGACGGAATTCGGTTTCGGATATGTGAAGGCGCTGGCACAAGGGTATTACGGAATTGGGGATGTACGGCTGATTGAGGCGGTCGGACTGGATATTTACGAAGCAGATATCGAGGCAATTCTGGAAGAGGCAGAAGAAACAATAGAAGACATAGAGGTGGTGTAATTGGCCGGCACATGATACGGATGGAAAGATGACGCCGCCCCTGCTGAACCTACGCTTTTGCGGCACGCCCCTTTTAGTGATTATCGGATAGCCGGAACGGGGTGATTCCCCGGTGTAATCCCGAGCTCTTTGCAGGCAAGTATATACACCAGTCTGTTTGGTGCAAATCTCTGGTGTGTCAAAATAGTGTCTGAACCGCCCCTGAATTTCCAAATTGCTGACGCTACCGCCGCCGATCTCGAAGTCCCCTCATAGCAGTGCACGACCAGCCTGTCACAACGCAGCTGTACGACAAACTCTTTAAGACCATTTAAATCTTTTGACTTCGGCAGAGGGCGCCCGTAAGGGATCCCTTCCTCGTCATACTCTTTTTCCAGATCGTTGAACTTAAGGTGAAGAACTCCGCAGAGGTTCTCTTTGCAGTCGAATTCCACGTCTTTCTCATCCGAAGATGCTATTGAAATGACCGAGACAAGTTCAGACCTCAATGATCATGGATGGGCCTCCTTACACGCACTTGCCTTTGATTTCTTTAGTCAGTTTATCATAATGCCGGCGCTTTCAGTAAAGCTTTTGAAGGCTTGTTTCGGGGATATATAGGAAGTAAAACCTGGGTTATAATAGCAATGCAAATATGATATCAGTCATCGGAGGACAGTACGCCGTAGCGTAGGGGATCGCAGAGCTATAGCTTTGCAGGCCGCCTGTCAGATAAGATGTCGAGTGAGCTCGGAACAAATGGCTTAAGAAGCCTTTTGTTTTCGAGCTCTTTTTGTTTCAGAGGAAAGTCTCTTTAAGATCAACGTTGCATACATTTGCAGAAAGGAGCAGATTATGGCTTTAGTTACACTTACAAAACTCACGGACGATGACCGGGAGCAATTCATTCTTGACAATCAGATCGCCTTCAAATACGGAGCGATGGAGGAATTCGGGGTAAGGGATGAACATTTTGAAGAAGATGGAGAGATCATTTCACGAAAGACCATTGAGAGCAGTATAGACAATGGCACGGCTTATCGGATCCTGGAGAATGGAAAGGCAGTCGGCGGCCTTGTAGTGAATATAAATGAAAAGACGCAGCACAACCATCTGGATCTGTTGTTTGTAACTCCATCCGCTCACAGCAAGGGAATCGGTTACGCTGCATGGAAAGAGGTTGAGCGGATTTATCCGCAAACACGCGTGTGGGAAACGTGCACACCATATTTCGAAACCAGAAACATACATTTTTATGTTAATAAATGCGGCTTTCATATCGTTGAATTTTTTAATGCAAAACATCGTGATCCTCATGATCCGGATGCCGCAGAGGAAGAAACCATGGACGGTATGGGCGGAATGTTCCGTTTTGAAAAGAAGATGAAATAAGCAAAAACCGAGTAGTTTATGGTATAAAAAATCCTCCTGCATATGCAGGAGGAACAGGAGGGAGAAAAAAGAAAGCTAATAGCTGTCTCACCGAGAGTTATGTTCGCAAGTTGTTATTATTTCTTGCTTCCAGTAGTGGTCTTTCCGCTTTTTGCAGTATTACTGTTGTTTGCGGGTTTCTCTCCTTTCTTATTATCCTTGCTGTTCTTACTGTCAGTAGTAGACTTGCTGCCGGAAGTAGTCTTGCTGCCGGAAGTAGTCTTGCTGCCAGTAGTAGACTTCTTGTCATCAGCTTTTTTTGCGTTGCCGCTTTCAGTGCTCTCTTCAGCCTTGTTTTTGCTGTCAGGAGTCACCTGTTGAGACTGGATCGATGTAACAGGCAGCTCCTTCTTTGCGCCGTTACAGCCGACGAGACAGGAAAAGCCCATTACGCTGGCCATTGCAATTACCATTACTTTTTTTGATGCGGTTTGTTTCTTCATTAGTAATTGTCCTTTCTGTTTGATGATATTTCAAAAGCGCTGTGCTTTCGATGGGTTTTATCGTAAAGGCTGTTTCTTAATACTTTGCCGGTATAGTCCTAAAGAATTCTTAATGGAGAGCGCGAATGCCAGTTTAGATTCTTTAAGCTTTTTCTTAGATTCTGTTAAGGCATTTATCCTATGATAGGGAAGCGTTTTAACCGGGACCAAAGGATTAAACACCGGTTAGCGCAGCAGCTCACAAGGAACCCGTAAGGCGGGACCAGAATCAAGACAGCTTAGAGAAAAAATAGACAGAGGGACTTTATGGCATACCATACAATAGCTTATTTGATCGTATTTCTTCCGGTTACGGCGTGTATATATCAAATGGCGCGGCGCGATAAAAGGCGGTATGTATTATTATTTGCCGGGTATTATTTTTTTTGGACATTCAGCAAGATGCTGGTGTTCTTTTTAATGGGAACAACACTTTTTACACATTATATTTGCGTATGGATGACACGGATACGCGGACAAAACCTGTGTTCTGCGACGAAGGAAAGCAAAAGACATATTTGGAAAAGATTCATCAGAAAGCACTGCTGATAAAAGAAAGATCAGACCGTCTTCTTGGATATTCTCTGACCGCCTGCAGCAAAGAGGAACTCATAATGGAAAGTGATACATTTTCAGAAGTGTTTTTTGATCCACTGTCAGAGGCCTGCGGATATCTTGATCAGAACGGTTTTAAGGTTGACCTGCGTATAAGCTGGCCAAACCAGAAGATCATGTATAATTCTGATCATATTGCCCGTGTTATGGACAATATTGTGTCGAATATCGTTAAATATGCGGATAAGAGATATCCGGTCGTGATCTCGCAGACGGAAGACGATACTACAGTGGGACTCTCTTTTCAAAACTGGATCATACGGCAGGAGAGCTCACAGGAGGGATTTAATGTCGGGGTACAAAGCATCCAAAGCTTAATGAAAGAAATGGACGGATATTGTCATAATTATCAGAGGCAGAATATTTACAGCATTGAGATCTCTTTCCCTGTTATCCTGTCCACGCATGGCTGACGCAATGAGCCCTGCCGACAGGTCACTTCGCTGCTTCGCGCAAAAAAAGAACCGGAAACGCCGATAAAATCAGCATTTCCGGTTGCCCCTAGGGGGTATCGAGGCTCGAGGCGACGGGATTCGAACCCACGACCTCTGCGTCCCGAACGCAGCGCTCTACCAAACTGAGCCACGCCTCGAAATAAGCAAGATTTATCATACCCAATCCACAGAACAAAGTCAAGTATTAATTTGTTTCTGCAATAGAAGAGCACCTGAAGTATTTGTCAGGTGCTCTTTGGCATCATATAATGGAAGCGTATTGGAGCAGAAAAACGGGAGCTGCGGACAGATGCATCCTCCCTGTTATTTTTGAAAGGAATTCATAGCATGAAAATCTGGATCGCACGCCACGGGCAGACTGAGCTCAACAGGAAGAAGCTGATGCAGGGCCGCACTGACGCCCCGCTCAATGAGAAGGGGATCGCGCAGGCTAAGCAGTCCCGCAAGAATATCGGCGATGTTCACTTTGACGCTGTTTACGCCAGCCCCCTTCAGCGCGCGATTCTCACCGGTTCCATTATCGGAGATGTAGATCCGTCCGAGATCATCGTGGATCCGAGGATCATCGAGACCGATTTCGGCAGATATGAGAAGCGCAGATACTACGCATTAGGGCTTCCCATGACCCATGACCGCTTACTGGACGATGCCCAGGATCTTTCCCGCGCCGCCCACAGTGGAGACCATTGATTCGATGAAGGAGAGGGCGTCTTCTTTCCTCAGGGAGCTCGAGACCAAGGATTACGAGAATGTGCTCGTAGCCTGCCATGGAGGCATCATGCGCGCGCTGTGCGGCTATCTCGACGAGGCGCCGGACGGACTTCACTGGGAGCGCATGAAGAACTGCGAGATCCGGGTCTATGAGTACAAGGACGGGCATCATACTTTTTTGAAATCCTACAGTCTGGACAAGAAGTGAACCGCCAGGTCAGCTTCGGTAAAGTGATTCAGACACTGTTTTGCAGCCTTCTGGCGATCAGAAGGTATAAGTCGTCCCGCAATAAGGGCACTGAATGGTCTCTCCCTTGGTTCCGGAGAGGGAAGCGCCGCAGGAAGGGCATTTGCAGGAGATCTGTCTCGTCGACTTGATGCCGAATACGCTCTGGATCTTCTCGACGGAATCTGTCATGGACTCGGCGAAGGCGAGGGCGTCCTGCATCATTTCTAAATCGGACTTTTTCTGAACAGGCACTCCGGTGACGACAGAAACGATATTTTCTACCCACTCGTCGATATCTCTTTCCCACTCAAATCGGAAGCTCTCCATGCCGGTTTCAAAATAGACATCGAGCGCGTACTCCATGTGGGAAGGATTGCTCTTTTTGACCTGGGGCCTGCCGTTCGCCATCAGGATCTTAGAAAGAGGGAAGTAGAGGGTATCTTCTGTCTGCCCGAACATGTTTTTTTTGAGAAGAATGAGGTTCTTGTTTGTGAGGATCAGCTCATTGCTGTTGAACATGGAGGGAAGCTGAAGGCCTCCGCCGTAGCCGATCTTTCCGGTGCGCAGGATCACAGCTTCCTCGGGACTGAGTTTGAATTCTTCTGCCATTTTTTGTCTCCAATAAAAGAGTATAGTAAAAGATCTCAGTTTGTTCTGAGATCAATAGTGGAACAACCTCATTTTACAACAACTTCACAATTAACACAAAATTATATCAAAATATAGTAAAATGGATGGGAACGTGCTGACGGCACGCTTTTAAGACTGGCTGCACCGCTGATGTAACCTCCCTGTGAAAACAATGGCAAAATAGAGAACTTTTCAAAATAGAGAAGGAAAGCATAAAAAGAGACCTGAACGGATTGAGTTCAGGTCTCTTTTTTGTCTTTTAGTAAAACCGGGAGATTTTGGAAAGGGCAAATCACCTTCTGCTCTTGTCGTACGGAATACCTTCCGCTTTCGGAGCCCTGGAGTTCTTGGACGTGAGTGCCAGTACGATCAGAGAGATCAGGTAGGGCATCATGTTGTAGATGGATCCGGGGATCTTGAGGGCTGCCAGGAAGGGGAAGCCGCTGTAGACGTTGGACAGCGCACGGAAGAATCCGAACAGAAGCGCTGCTCCCGCGATGTTGACGGGTTTCCACTGACCGAAGATCATAACGGCCAGAGCCAGGAAGCCGAAGCCCGCGACGCCGGTCTCAAACTTCCACTCGGAAACGCCTGCAGTGATGTAGACGATGCCGCCCAGGCCGCCGAGAAGGCCGGAGATCAGGACGCCCGCCCAGCGCATCATTTTAACGTTGATACCGACGGAGTCGGCTGCCGCAGGGTGTTCGCCGCACGCCATAAGGCGCAGTCCGAAGCGCGTCTTGTAGAGGATAAAGTGAGACGCGACGAGCAGGATCACAGCTACCAGCATGAACCAGTTGAACTGGAAGCCGCCGACATTGACGATCAGCGCTCTTTTGGCCTGTACGTACTGGACCGTGGAGGATACGTTGTCAGGATTTTCCGCTACGTTGATGGACTTAACGATGACAGTTGCAAGGGCAGCTGCCAGCATGTTCATGGCAGTGCCAACCAGTGTCTGGTCTGCGCTGAAGTTGACGCCCGCAACGCCCAGGAGGGCGGAATAGATCAGCCCCATGAGCATGGACGCCAGGATCACCGAGAGGACAATGACGATAGCGGCAGTGCCTGCGGGAAGATATTTCATGACAAGCGCGCCGCCAAGGGCACCCATGACCATGATTCCTTCAAGACCGAGATTGATAACGCCGGAGTGCTCGGAGAAACAGCCGCCGAGTGCGACCAGCATCAGAACGGACGCAAATAACAGTGTGTACTGAATGAGCAGGATCATTTCTCGTCGCCTCCTTTCTTGTTATTGTCTGCGGGAGCAGGAGTATTGATCGGAACGTCGTTGCTGTTCGCAGTGTCCCTGCGGCGCTTGGCGATCTGGGTATTGATGAAATACCTGAAGAACGCAACGAAGCCGCAGAGATAAATGATGATCGCGGAGATCAGATCAGAGATCTGCGCCGGGAAAACTGCCTTGTCCAGATAGGAACCGCCGCTCGTGATGTGCTGGATGAAGTACGAGGAGAAGATGGTTCCGATCGGGTGCAGGCCTCCGAGGAAGGTGGCCGCGATGCCGTTGAATCCCATGGTGGGAACGGAGGACTGCGTGACGCTCCACTGCTCGAAACCGGACAGGAACAGGAAAGAAGCTCCTAAACCTGCCAGCGCGCCGCCGATGGCCAGCGTCAGAATAGTGTTGGTCTTTTCTTTCATTCCGCTGTATTTGGCGGCTTCTTTGTTGAGACCGGTAGCCCTGAGCTCATAGCCGAATACAGTCTTGTTGAGGACGACCCAGATCAGTACTGCGATCAGGACGGCCAGCGGAATCGCGATCGTGACATATTTGTTGTTTCCGAAAATTGCTCCGAGCCCCATCGTGGGAAGGAGTGCGGAGGGGTTGACCGTCGCTACAGCCTGTGTGTAAGGACTCGCGGTCTCCTTGACCGGGGTGAGCGCCATATTGACTGTATAGAGGCCGATCCAGTTCAGCATGATGCCGGAGATGACCTCATTGACGTTTCTGTATGCCTTGAGGACACCGACTACCGCGCCGAAGGCCGCGCCCGCGATCATGGAAAGGATCAGGCATACCGGCCAGGGCATCTTGAGTACAAGAGCTGCGTAGAGGCAGAGACCTGCGCCTGCCACATATTGGCCGGCCGCGCCGATATTGAACAGGCCTGCGGAATAGCAGAACTGTACGGAGAGGGCGCACATGAGGAGCGGCGCTGTTTTGACAAGGGTGTTGCCCAAATATTTCATGGCCGCTTTCCCGCTTCCATAGGTAAGGAAGTTCTTGAGGATCGTGACAATTCCTTCCGTTGCCTTGGCGGGATTAATGATGAGCAAAACGATGTAACCGACCAGAAGTCCTACAACGATACAGACAAGTGAGGCGAGGAGTGTCTGGAATCCGGGATTGCTCAGAAGTGATTTATTATTCTTTTTCATGCCGTGTGTCCCTCCTTCCTTGCGCCTGCCATGTACAGACCGAGCTCTTCACGGGTGGTCTTCTTCGGATCGAATTCGCCGACGATCTCACCTTCGTACATTACAAGGATACGGTCCGGAACGCCCAGGACTTCTTCGAGTTCGAGGGAGACCAGAAGGACAGCCTTGCCGGCGTCTCTCTGGGCGATCAGCTGCCTGTGGATGTACTCGATCGCGCCTACATCAAGTCCGCGGGTAGGCTGGACAGCGATCAGAAGCTCGGGGTTCTTCTCCAGCTCACGGGCGATGATCGCCTTCTGCTGGTTGCCGCCGGACATGGAGCGGACGATCGTAACCGGGCCTTCGCCGCTTCGCACGTCGAACTGGTCGATCAGTTTCTCGGAGAAAGATCTGATCTCGGGCCGTTTCAGGAAGCCGGCGCCGTTGCTGAAATCAGGGGAGAAGTATCTCTGCAGGATCATGTTGTATTCCAGGGAATAATCCAGGACCAGGCCGTGTTTGTGGCGGTCCTCCGGAATGTGGCTCAGTCCGCTGACGGAGCGCTCACGGATGGATGAGTTAGTGATATCCTTGCCCTTGAGAGTGATCTTGCCGCTTGCAAGGGGCTCAAGGCCGGAGAGCCCGTATACGAGTTCAGACTGTCCGTTGCCGTCGATACCGGCGATACAGACTATCTCGCCTGCGCGCACATTGAAGCTGACGTTATTGACAGCCATCTTGGAGCCTCTCTTGGAGGCGACAGACATGTTCTCCACGCGAAGGACTTCTTCACCGGGATGCGCGGGCGTCTTGTCAACTTTGAGGCTGACATCGCGGCCTACCATCATGCGGCTCAGTTCTTCCTGGGTTGTATCCTTGATATCGACTGTGCCGATATATTTGCCGCGGCGAAGTACGCTGCAGCGGTCAGCGACAGTCATGATCTCGTTGAGCTTGTGGGAGATGAACAGGATGGACTTGCCCTCTGCCGAAAGGTTCTTCATGATCACCATGAGGTCGTCGATCTCAGCGGGGGTCAGCACAGCTGTGGGCTCGTCGAAGATGAGGATCTCATTGTCCCTGTAGAGCATCTTGAGGATCTCTGTGCGCTGCTGCATACCGACGGTGATATCCTCGATCTTGGCGTCAAGATCGACCTTGAGGCCGTACTTCTCAGACAGCTCGGTTACTTTCCTGCGGGCTTCATCCTTCTGCAGGACGCCGTACTGTGTGGTCTCGGCGCCGAGGATGATGTTGTCAAGAACGGTGAAGCACTGCACGAGCATGAAGTGCTGGTGGACCATTCCGATGCCGAGATCATTGGCGTCGTTGGGATTGTTGATCTTTACCTCTTTGCCGTCCTTCTTGATGACGCCCTCTTCGGGCTGGTACATGCCGAACAGCACGGACATCAGCGTGGACTTTCCCGCGCCGTTTTCCCCAAGCAGCGCATGGATCTCGCCCTTCCTCAATTGCAGAGTGATATTGTCATTCGCAATGATTCCGGGAAATCGCTTTGTGATGTTCAGCATCTCAATTGCGTATTCAGACAAGATGGATTCCCCCTTCCTCTCGGGAGCTGCTGCCCCCGGTACGATATATTGCCATAGCTTTTATGTGCTTCGCACAATACTGCAACTCTATTTTAACAAGTTACAAAAAGAAAGGGAACAGCATTTGATGCTGTTCCCTGAAATGATTGTGCGTCTTTCCCGGAAGGGATCGCCTGTCCGATGAACGGAGTCTGTATTACTTGATGTTGCCAAGGAATGTGATGGCAACAGTGTCAGCTGTGGGCTCTGCTGCAGCTGCGTCAACTGTAACCTTAACGCTGCCGTCCGCCAGGGACTTCACGAGTGCCTTGTAGTCATCCTGTGTGAAGCCGTCGTTCCAAACGGTGGTATCCATAGGAAGCTGTACATAGTTGAGAGTCGGATCGTCGCCGGAGACCATGCCCAGAGACTGGATCTGGCCCTTGTACTCATCCCACTTGCCATCCTTGATAGCTGTGAGCAGAGTGTTGACGGTTGCGCCAAGACCCTTCATAGCGCTGGTGATGGTCATGCCTTCGCCGTACTGTCCGTCTACCAGAGCCTTCTGGTCAACGTCGACACCGATGAACTTGCCGCCTTCCTTGCCGGCTGCTTCTGCTGCGGATGTGTAGATACCGCCGCCGCATGCGAAGACGACCTCTGTGCCGCCCTTATACCATGTATCCATAGCTGCTGTGATATCAGCATCGCCGTAGAACTGGTTGCCGTATGCATAGTTGATCGCTACGTCTGTCAGACCCATTTCCTTAGCTGCGTCGTTAGCGCCTGCCACGAAGCCGTAGCCGTAACGGATAACTGCGGGAACAGCCATTCCGCCGAGGAAGCCGAGCTTCTTGTAGCCCATCTTGACTGCCGCGTAGCCTGCCATATAACCGGAGATCTCTTCCTGGTAAACTGCGCTGTAAACATTTTCCTGTGAATAGGTATCTGTGCCTGCTGCAGTGCAGAGATCGTACTCGGAGACGTCCAGAGCCACGAACTTGACTTCAGGGTAGGTCTCAGCGGCTGCTACGATCGCCTCTGCGAAAGCGTAGCCGGGAAGGACCAGAACGTTGTAGCCGTCTGCAACAGCCTTGTCGATCATTGCTTCACGCTCTGCAGTGGAGTCGCCTTCGGGCTTGTAGTATGTGAAGTCGATCTTGTTGGCCTCTGTGAAAGCCTTGCATGCCTCATAGGTTGTCTGGTTGAAAGACTGGTCGGTGATATCGCCGTAGTCTGTTACCATAGCGACCTTCATGTCGCTGGCCGCGGCATCACCTGAGCCTGCATCTGCACTGCCTGATCCGCCTGAGCTGCCTGATCCGCCGCCGCATGCCAGGAGCGATACTGCTGTTACTGCTGCTACAAGAACAGCTAACAATCTCTTTTTCATTAACTTATCCTCCTTTATCCGTTATGGATACGAACTTAAAAAAGCTACTAATTCATTATAGTTTGAAATGGTACAAATGTCGATACAGAAGAAAAGATGCGTTCTGTACAACATTGGCGGAGAATTGATATACTTGATATATATATTCAGCACCCCGGAGATGCTGAACAACTGACATATATCAGCATCCCGACCGGGAACGTTTGAGGGGACAGACATGGGAATAGTAGTGATCGGGGCATCATTTGTAGACGTGAAGGGATATCCGCTGGCGCAGTATATCCCGGGCGGCAGGAATGTAGGACGGGTCGTGCAGGTGCACGGCGGCGTCGGCCGCAATGTAGTGGAAGATATCGCCAATGTGGAACTGCGGCCGACATTTGTGAGCGTGGTCGATGACACAGGACTTTCTGACGACGTTGTCAGGAATCTGATCCGCCACAAAGTTGAGGTCCGCTACATAGCCCGAAGCCCGGAAGGCCTTGGAACATGGCTGGCAGTGTTTGACAATGACGGAGATGTGATCGCGTCAATTTCCAAAAGGCCGGACGTGTCCAGGATCGAAGACGTGCTCGACGAGCACGGGGATGAGATCTTTTCTTCCGCGGACAGCATCGTCATCGAATTCGACATGGAAGTATCGATCCTCAAGAAAGCGCTGGACCTCGCGGAGAAATACAATAAGGAGGTCTATACGGTAATCTCCAATATGAGCATCGCCATGAAGCGCCGCGATCTTCTGCGCAGGACGTCGGTGCTGGTCTGTAATGAGCAGGAGGCGGGCATGCTCTTTTCAGAGGATTACGCGGAAGTCACAACTGAGCAGATGCAGGAAATCCTGGTCGACAGAGTGCGTTTAGCAGGGATCCCCAGGATCATTGTGACAATGGGAGAGAAGGGTGCCGTCTATGCAGACATCAAAGGAGAGTCGGGCGTCTGCCCTGCGCTCCGGGTGGACGTCGTGGATACAACCGGCGCGGGAGACGCATTCTTTGCCGGTGTAGCGATCGGCCTTACTTACAATAAGACAGTGGGGGAGGCCTGTGTGATCGGGACGAGACTGGCGGCTTCGGTCATTGCGTCCAGGGAGAATGTATGTCCCAGATTCAGGCCGGAGGAATTCGGGATCGAGGTCAAAACAGAGTAACCGGAGGGTATTTCTTATAGAACACACAGATAATGGATTGGAGGAATGACAGCAATGAAAGACCAGAAAAACCGCATGGTAAACAGCGGGGACTTCAGACAGGACCCGAACTATGTTGCACCTGACAAGGAGAAAGAGAAACTGATCCTGCAGCTTGGGACAATGATCACGGACCGGTATCTCGTTAAGTATTCGAGGACAATGAAGACAGATGATCCTGAGTACTGGGCTTTGGACGATGTTTTGACGAAAGAGGAGGCGAAGTTCCTCCTGAGCTTTAAGAAGACCCGTGTGCCCTACGACATCGAAGATCTGGCGAAGATGAACAATATGTCTTACGAGGACACGAAAAAGATGGTGGATCATCTTGTCTGGGTAGGTCTGATCGAAATGAACCGCGAGAACGCGGATCACCACAAGCAGTACAACGTTCCGATCTTCGTGCCCGGCTCCGCGGAGTTCATGATGATGAACGACGAACTGACGGCGCAGCACCCCAAACTTGCGACATTCTTCAACCTGATGACGCAGATGCCTTTGGAAAATGTGACGCCCATGATCCCTCCGGGAGGCGCGGGCGTAGGCATGCACGTCATTCCCGTTGAAAAAGCTATCGAGAGCGAGAATATGTCCGCCAGCGTGGAGCATATCTCCCACTGGCTCAGCAAGTATGACAAATATTCAGTCGGCCAGTGTACCTGCCGCAAGCAGCAGGCCATGCGCGGAGAGGGCTCCGGCCAGATCAACGGCGAGTTCTGCATGGGCATGGGCGATATGGCGGAGTACTGCGTGGACAGAGGCATGGGCCGCTATATCTCCTATGAAGAGGCGCTGGAGATCCTGGAGAGGGCGGAGCGCCACGGCTTCGTACACCAGATCACGAACATCGACGGCAGTGACAAAATAGTGGCGATCTGCAACTGCGCGGCCGGCGTCTGCAACGCGATCAGAACCAGCCAGCTCTACAACACGCCCAATATGTCCAGAAGCGCTTACCGCGCTCACGTGGACAAACTCAAATGCGTTGCCTGCGGCAAGTGCGTGGAGGTATGTCCTGTCGGCGCGGCCAAACTCGGCCAGAAACTGTGTACGAAGCAGGGAGAAGTCCAGTATCCTCTCACTCTTTTGCCCGATGAGACGGCATGGAGCGCGGACCGTTGGAATATTCATTACCGCGAAGACGCCAAGATCAACTGCTATGACACAGGAACGGCGCCCTGCAAGACAGCATGTCCCGCGCACCTGGCAGTACAGGGCTATGTGAAGATGGCGGGAGAGGGCAGATTTATGGACGCCCTCAAGCTCATCAAGCAGGACAACCCCTTCCCGGCGGTCTGCGGCGCGATCTGCAACAGGCGCTGCGAAGACGCCTGCACGAGAGGCACGGTGGACGATCCTATCGCCATCGATGAGATCAAAAAATTCATCGCCGATCAGGAACTGCACGCCGACAAGCGCTTCATCCCGATCTGCGAGAAGGACGACGGCGGCATGTGGGGACCTGACTACAAAATGGCGGTCATCGGCGCAGGCCCGGCCGGCATGTCGGCAGCTTATTATCTGAGGACCCGCGGCTACGACGTCACTGTATT
>CADBIU010000065.1 GCA_902794825.1 uncultured Lachnospiraceae bacterium | reverse complement strand
GGGGACAAACTACCCCAGAGGTCGATTATACATGGGGGCAAACTACCCCAGAGGTCGATTTCACATGGAGGTTAAGCGATGACCGGAACCGTTCCGACATTATCTATCGTTTTTATGGCAGTTTCCTGCGCGATCTGCTTTCTGACGCCGCTGGCGCTCTTTCTATATCTGCGGCTGGTTAAGAAGGCGGATATTTATCCGTTCTTCGCAGGATGCGCCGTGATGCTGCTCTTCGCCTTTATCCTGGAGTCGGGACTGCACAGTCTCGTATTCTCATCTCCCGCAGGACCGGCAATCCGGAACAACATCTGGCTGTACGCGCTCTACGGCGGCTTTATGGCAGGGCTCTTTGAGGAAACAGGACGCTATCTGGCCTTCTCCTTCGCCCTCAAAAAATACCGCGCCAAAAATGTGAACGCCCTGATGTACGGCGCAGGACACGGCGGCTTCGAGGCGATCGTCATCACCGGTTTAACCATGGTCAACAATATTATCTGGTCCGTTATGATCAACAACGGGAGCATCTCGTCGATGATCAGTTCTCTGCCCGGCGACCAGTTGGCACAGGCACAGCAGTCTGTCACTCTTTTGGCAACTTTGCCTTCATATCAGTTCCTGTTGAGCGGCGTCGAGCGGCTGCTAGCCATCGCTCTGCATATCGCGCTGTCGGTCATCGTCTGGTTCGCCGTCAAGTGGGATGGCAAAATATATCTCTATCCGGCGGCGATCCTGATCCACTTCGCTGTTGACGCTGCCGCTGCGCTTCTGTCCGGCATGGGCGTGAACGTGATCCTGATCGAGACCGTAGTTGCTGTTTTGACTGCTGCTGCCGCGCTCTTCGCGAGGCGTCTGTGGCGGGAAACAATGTGAAAAGACTTCTCTGTTTAGAAATTATTTCTAATATAATGTTGCAGTTGGATTTGCAAATGCATATAATAGAAAAAGTTTTGATGCATTTTATGCATCGAAACTGAATATTACGAATCAATTAAGGAGGAAACACAATGAAAAAATACTTTGCACTGCTTCTCGCAGGCGTAATGGCACTTTCTCTCGCGGCATGCGGCGGCTCTTCTTCCGCTCCTGCAGCTCCCGCTGAAACCCAGAAAGAAGAAACTGCGGCAGAAGCTCCCGCAGAAGAGACTCCTGCAGCTGAGGAAGCTGCAGCTGATATCAAGACTGTCGAGGCTGGCAAGCTTCACATGGCTACAAACGCTGCGTTCCCGCCCTACGAGATGATCTCCGACAACGGCGGATTCGAGGGTATTGACGTTGAGATCGCGACCCTGATCGCACAGAAGCTTGGCCTTGAGCTCGTAGTCGACGACATGGAGTTCGGTTCTGTCATCACTTCCGTCCAGGGCGGCAAGTCCGACATCGCTATGGCTGGTCTGACTGTCACTGAAGAGCGCAAGCAGAACGTTGACTTCACCGAGTCCTATGCGACCGGCGTACAGGTCATCATCGTTCCCGAAGGCTCTGACATCCAGACAGTTGATGATCTTGCAAACAACAAGATGATCGGCGTTCAGGATGGAACCACAGGTTACATCTACTGCTCCAGCCCCGTTGAAGACGGCGGCTACGGCGAAGATCACGTCACTTCCTATCCTAACGGCGCTATGGCGATCGAAGCCCTCAAGGGCGGCAAGGTCGACGCAGTTGTCATCGACAACGAGCCCGCTAAGGCTTTCGTACAGGCAAATGCAGGCCTGAAGATCCTTGACACCGAGTACATCGTTGAGAACTACGCGATCGGTATCTCCAAGGACAACAACGGCCTTCGCGACGCAGTCAACAATGCTCTTAAAGAACTCATTGCTGACGGCAGCGTTAAGCTGATCGTTGATAAGTACATCAACGCTGAGAACTGATCATCCCGCAGTAACTTTTCCGGGAATCTTTACTTAAAAGTAATCTGAATCGCCATGCCCGGTCCGTTTAAATGCGATGGGCATGGCGATTTTAATAAGTTTTTGGAGGTAGTAATTTGGGCACTTTATTCCAGGATCTGGCTGCGCAATTCAACCAGGCTTTTATTGAAGCGGACAGATGGCAGCGTTATCTTTCCGGAATCGGCATCTCCTTTACCGTCACACTGGGCGCGCTGATCATCGGTATTATCCTCGGCGTTCTTGTCGCGATCATCCGCACGCTGCATGACCAGCAAAAGGGCACAGACCACAGCGTTCTTTTGAGCGTTGCCAACAAGTTCTGCGAGTTCTACACGACCGTGATCCGCGGTACCCCTATGATGGTTCAGCTGCTGATCATGGGCTTCGTTATCTTTAAGTCCAGCCGCAACCTTGTCGGCGTCGCGATCCTCTCTCTCGGCATCAACTCCGGCGCTTACACGGCAGAGATCATCCGAAGCGGCATCATGTCGATCGATCCCGGCCAGATGGAAGCCGGCCGCAGCCTTGGCATGGACTACATCACAGTCATGAAAGACATCATCATCCCGCAGGCGATCAAGAACATCCTTCCCGCTTTGGGCAACGAGCTGATCACGCTCTTCAAAGATACGTCCCTGGTCACCGTCATCGGTCTTACCGACCTGACCAAGGCGGCTCAGCAGATCCAGGCCAAAACATACCAGGCCTTTATGCCCTACATCGGCATCGCGATCATGTACCTCGTTGTAGTCATGATTTTGACAAAACTCCTCGGAATCCTGGAAAGGAGGTTGAGAGAAAGTGACAGACGCTAAGAATACCAATCAGTCCCCTGTACAGCAGGGAGAAGTCATGATCCATGTAGAGAACCTCAAGAAGTCGTTTGGGGACAATGTCGTCCTCAACGGCATCACACAGGATATCCGCAAGGGCGAGAAGGTCGTCATCATCGGACCTTCGGGCTCGGGAAAATCAACTTTCCTGCGCTGCCTGAACCTTCTGGAAGTGCCTACCAGCGGCCATATCATTTTCGAGGGAACAGATCTCACCGACAAAAACACCGATATCAACGCGATCCGCAGAAAGATGGGAATGGTCTTCCAGCACTTTAACCTCTTCCCCAACATGACGGTCCGCAGGAACATCACACTGGCTCCCGTTCGCACCGGCTACATGAAGCAGGAAGAGGCGGACGCGGAAGCAGAGCGCCTGCTGGCGCGTGTCGGCCTTCTCGACAAGGCTGACGCCTATCCCGCAAGCCTCTCCGGCGGTCAGAAGCAGCGTATCGCGATCGTCCGCGCGCTGGCCATGAACCCTGACATGCTCCTCTTCGACGAGCCCACCTCCGCTCTCGATCCCGAAATGGTCGGCGAAGTTCTGGAAGTTATGAAGGAGCTGGCGGAATCGGGCATGACCATGGCAGTCGTTACGCACGAGATGGGATTTGCCAGAGAAGTGGGAACCCGCGTCCTCTTTATCGACGAGGGAATTGTCAAAGAAGAGAACACCCCGCAGGAGTTCTTTTCCAATCCCCAGAACCCCAGGCTTCAGGATTTCCTGTCCAAGGTTCTGTAAAGATGACATTTGAGACCTCTGGGGTAGTTTGTGGACAGGTGTCCACAAACTACCCCAGAGGTCGATTTATGTCTGCAAACCACCCCAGAGGTCCCGGTTTACGGCGTCAAAAAAGCCTTGCAGCACTGCAAGGCTTTTTTATTTCATGATTTTCCCGCAATCTCTTCCAGAAAAGCCCGGGCTTCCTTCGCGCCGCCGCAGGCGCGAAAGCTGTCTGAAACCAAGACCGCGTTTTCCTTGTAGGACGGCACTGTCAGCACTGTATTCAGAGCCTGCAGGATGTCTTCCTCTGAGATCGACTTCAGCATCATGCCGGCGCCGAGTTCTTCTGTTCTCTTTGCCACCGCGCCCTGCTCAGGCGTCTGGGGGAAGAGGACAAGCGGCACTTGGAAATACAGGCCTTCTGAGGCGGAGTTCATACCGCAGTGGGTGAGAAACGCATCCGCGATCGAAAGCACCGCCATCTGATCGACGGATTCATGAATCTCGATGTTCTCCGGTACGTTGTCGAAATGCTCTGTGTTTGTTCCCATGGAGATGATGACCTGCCAGTCCGTCTGTCCCAGGACATGGATACAGTTGCGGTAGAATTCTCTGTTTTGGTTAACCGTTCCCATAGAGATGTACACGGTCTTCTCCGCTCTTTTCTCAAACGGCTCCTTGATGGGCCGGATGGAAGGCCCGATGAAATGATAGCGGTCGGAAAAAGTGTCTGAACAGGGCTGGTAATATTTTGACGTGTAGACGATCGTGTTGGTATCGTTGCCGTTCTGCACGATATCCAGGATTCCTTTCACAGGATAGCCTTTCTCCTGCAGGCGGCGGATCTGCTTGTTGATCTTGGGCATGGTGAAAAGCATCTTCGCGATGTCCCATGGCGTCTCTTTCATATACTTGGACGAGTAGCGGTTGAAGGCGAAGGTCGTGGTCGAGGAAACATAGGGAAGCCCGTGCTTCATCGCCACAAGTTTGCCCCAGAAAGCGACCGAATCCGAGACGACAATATCCGGCTGGATCTCCCGGACCTTCTCCGTGGTCATCTCATCGAGGGCCAGCGTCGAGGAGACGAGGAGCTCCGTGGCAAAGGCCTTGTCTTTGCCGACCCGATCAGCGTTCTCCTTGTCCTCCATCTCGAAATCATAGCCGTCGCAGCCTATAAAAGCCGCGCCTGCCTGCTCGATCTTCTCCCGGAACATCTCGAAAGAAAAATAGTAGACCTGATGGCCGGCGGCGGTCAGCTCTTTCACGATACCCAGTGTCGGATTTGTGTGCCCGTGGGCAGGTATGCAGAACCATGCAATCTTCATTTTCTTACCTCCCGGATGCTTCTGTGCTTAAGACCTCTGGGGTAGTTTGTCCCCATCTGGGGAAAACCTGACCTCTGGGGCAATCTCTGAGACCTCAATCTCTGAGACCTCTGGGGTAGTTTGCATCTCAATACAGATTTTACCATGAAAAGAGACCTCTGGGGTAGTATGTCCACATCTGTGGAAAAACCGACCTCTGTTGGGGAAAATCGACCTCTGGGGTAGTTTGTCCCCAAGTGGGAACAAACTACCCCAGAGGTCGATTTAAGCAAAAATCACTTCAGGCAGATCATCGAACCGTTACGTCCGGTCACGTGATGGTCGCCCCTGTAGGAATGGTATTCTTTGTTGACGCACATCGTGCACACGCCGCTAAGGAAGATGTTTTCCTTCGGAATGCCCAGCTCGGCCAGAAGGTCCCTGTTGACTGCAGTTGTATCCATGAAATACTTCTGTCTGCCGTCGACTATGCGGTCTTTGCGGCAGTATTTTGACACATCCACTATGGCGGCGAACTGCTTGACCACATCCTCTTCTATCTCAAAGCAGCATTGCAGAATACTGGGATTGATGTAGATTTCGATGTCCTGCGGCCTGCTGCCGTAGTGATACATCATGAGCTGCGCCGCCTTTGGAGCAATCTTTTGGACGGTTCCCTTCCACCCGCTGTGCACGTTTCCGATCACGTTTCGCACCGGATCATAGAGGAAAACGCTCTGGCAGTCCGCCGTGTGGATTTCCAGCGCGACTCCCCGGAGGTCTGTGAGAAGACCGTCAGCAGGTCCGGTCTCCTCGTTCAGATTCTGCTCATCCACAAGGACCACTCTGTCCCCGTGAACCTGTTTGGTACACTGCTTGACAGTGCGGAATTTATATCCGAAATCGGCCTCGATCGACTCGATCAGTTTCTTTCTTCCGTCTGCTTCCAGCGTCGCACCGCCAAAATCGAGCGGTTTGCGCGAATAAAACGACAGGATTCTCTCGTTGTTGATCCTGTCAAAGGTAAAATAGCGATTCATTTAGTGTCCTCTCTTTCAGTGGAACCTCAGCCTGCGACCTCTCGGTCTTTGGGCGACCTCGATCTCTGGACCTCTGTCGACCTCTCGACCTCTGGGGTAGTTTGTCCCAAGTGGGGACAAACTACCCCAGAGGTCGAGGTCGGTTTAAGCCGACGCTCAGTCCACCCAGTTTCCGTCCCGGAATACCGGCACCACGCTCCCGTCTTCGAGGATCCCGTCGATGTCCGTTCCGCGCGTGCCGATCATGAAATCCACGTGCTGCATCGAATCATTGGTGCCATGCGCCGCAAGCTCTTCTTTGCTCATTGCCTCGCCGCCCTCGATGTTCTCGGGGTAAGGCCGACCCAGCGCAAGATGGCAAGCCGCGTTCTCGTCGTACAGGGTGTTGAAGAAGAGAATACCGGATTGCGACACCGGCGAGTCATAGGGCACCAGCGCCACTTCGCCCAGATAAGCGGACCCCTCGTCGTAACTCAGCAGCTGCACAAGCGCATCTTCCCCCTCACGGGCGCCGAACTCGACAGCCTTCCCGTTCTCGAAGCGCAGCCAGAAGCCGTCGATGACCTTGCCCTCGTAGTCCAGCGGCTTGGACGCGTACACGATTCCGTTTACACCTGTCTTCAGGGGCATGCAGAAGCACTCCTCAGTCGGCATATTCGGGTCAAAATATACCCCGCCCGGTGTTGTGCATCCGCCGCCGACCCAGATGTGGTCCTTTACGAGTTCCACTTCTACATCCGTTCCGATCTCGCTGGTAAAGTGCAGTTTCACGAACTTGTACGCATTCATTTTCCGCGCGTGTTCGATCAGTTCTTTGTCATGCAGGTCCCACTCTGCGACGGGATCGTTGTCTTCCGAAACCCTTGTCACGGAGAAGATCGCGTCTCCGAGTTTCTCGAAGGCCTCTTCTTCGGGCAGGTCGGGGAACACTGTTTTGGCCCATTCCACGGAAGGCACACCGATCACACTCCACTGTCCCTCATTGTTCATGGTGTAACTCATAAGGTCCGCCATTTTCGTGTAATAAGCCATATTGGCGGCCTTGATCTTCTCGCTGTCCACGCCGGCCATGACCCCGGGCTTGTCAGACAGGACCGTGATATAGCAGGCGCTGTCGTCGTGCTGAGCTTTGGTCTTGTCATATTTCCACTGCGGCACCTGGGACAGCACTTCTTTGCTCTCATACTCGTATGCCATCCTCGTGAGGTCGCTGTCATGCCACTCGACGCTCACATATCTGGCTCCGGCTTCATACGCGCACTTCACGATCTTTCTCACAAAAGCCGCGTCCTGCACGTGCGCCCTGATGACCACGGGCTGATCCTTCTGAACATTTACACCTTTGCGCACCACGAGCTGCGCCAGTTTGTCGTACATTTTTTCTGTTACCAAAATTGTGTTTCCTCCTTATCTTAAGGCCTCATTCGACCTCTGGGGTGGTTTGTCCCCACCTGTGGAAAATCGACCTCTGGGGTGGTTTGTTCATCATAGCGCCTCTTTAGGGCAATTCCTGACGCACTCCATACAGAGAATGCACTCGGTTCCGTTTTTCCTGCTTCTCGCGTTGTCTGTCACGTCCACATCCATAGGACATACTCGCTTACATTTTCCGCAGCCAACACACTTGCCCTTGTCACACTTAATGCGGATCAGCGAGAAATAACTCATTGGTTTTAGAAAAACAGTGATCGGGCAGACGTACTTGCAGAATGCCCGATTATCTTTTAGTGCAAACGCAAGCGCTATGCCTATTCCGTAATAAGCAATGTTGCCTATAATGAACGCCCAGAACATGATCCGTTCTATGTTTCCGACTTTTGCAAGGAATAGTGCTGATACGAAAATGAGTGACAAGACAAATGTAATATAGCGTATCCATCCAATCTTCTTCCTCGGCTGCGCCGCGACCTTGTAGGGAAGAAAATCCAGCACCATTGCCGTCCAGCAGGCATAGCCGCACCAACCGCGACCAAACACCAAGGGACCGAATATTTTGGCAACTGCGTAATGGATCGTCGCCGAACCCCTCGATCTGCATATTTTCACGGCAGATCAATCCGAGATAGACAAGCATATATAATCCGACAAGCAGCTGAACGATGCGCCTGGCATATTTGTATTTGTTGATAAACAGGAAAATTCCGAGAGAAATCGACAGCCCGATGTAACTGAAGTTAAACAAATAAAACAAATTGTTCTTCGTCAGCCACAATGTCACGGCTACAGTTTCAAAAATGATCAGTATGATAAGTGGTTGTAAGTACTGTCTGAATTGTTTCATGTTTGATTAGACCTCTATTCGACCTCTGGTAGACCTCTATTCGACCTCTGGGGTAGTTTGTCCCCACCTGTGGATAAACTACCCCAGAGGTCACTTAGATGCATACTCCGGATTTGCTTCCCTTGTTATATCTCCGTACACTGCCTTCAACTGTTTGAAAGCATCATAAACTGCCTCAGGAATATCCACATGGGCAATGAAGTTCTTTCCTTTGGGACCATAACCATTCTCATCATCTTTAAGTCTCGGGATCTCTCCCATCAGTAAATTGACATAGCGGTCTATGTCCCACATCCCGTGAATAAGCTCTGAATAGACCAGGTTATTGTGCTCAGCTATAACGGAAGCCCTGTACGACGCGTAATTGATTATAAGCAGGTCATTCGATGTATATTTTCGCAGGCCGGCGTCCATACGCCTTTGCATCGTGGCATCCTGGCAGAGAATGATGCTGGAGCACTTGATACTGTTCTCTTTCAGCAGTTCCAACAGGTAGGTGATGTTGTTGCCGCAGTTGGTAGATTTTGACTCGAGGTAATCTGCCTCACAAGAATAGACTTCTTTTAAATATCTCTGAAAGACTTCCGCTTCCTGCAGGCCGGCTGTTTCAATCGCGGGGTACTCGTTGTGTACTCTTTGCCGCAGGGCCTCGGTTGTGTGCCCGGCGCCGCCTACTATGACATAGACTTTCGCGATCCGATCTTTGATCGCCTGCGCGAGCAGATCACCGCCCGCGAGGATACTTCCGCCGAACAAGACGAAGACATCTGCCTGGGGGATGCTATATTTTGCCATAAGAGCTGCGCTGTTCAGGTATTCTACATCTCTCATGCCGCAGAATTGTCCCAAGAGGTTTATTGAGTCTGCAGTGCTCTTTTTCATTGTTTTGCTCCTTCAGCCCCTCCGACCTCCTCCAACCTCGACCTCCTCCAACCTCTGGGGTAGTTTGTCCACACCTGGGTATACCTGGGTATAAATCGACCTCTGGGGTGGTTTGTCCACACCTGTCCATAAACGGTCCCTCTTTGGACGTTGAGAATCAATCCGCCAGATGGTATCCATCCCTTACATGGCGCAGATCCGCCTCCATCTCGGCGGCATCGGTCCAGCCTGAGAAGGATTGGGCGTAAGAAAACCCATGGTTATATCCAAAGTTAAAGCCCTGCAGGCTTCCATATCCGGCTGTCAAAATACCGTCTGCCGGTATTTTTAAATCAGTATAGCGGCAGGCCTCGTAGCTGGTTAAGACTGATCCGTCTTCGCGCGTGACTTTTACCTCATAGGTATCGTATAGTACGTTGTGTTCATATGAGTTGTTCTCGTCCGAAATGAACAGATACATCCTGTAAGGAGTGTAAGTCATACCTTGCGCAAACGACGAGGCGACAATATCTTCCCAGTCTTCCCGGATGAGGCGTTCAGTATTTGCGTGGATCTTATCGAGATTGTCCCCACTCAATTGATCAGTACTCGTCACCCATACTGTGAGTCCCTCTACCATGAACTGTTTTTCGGAAGGGTCAAAGCGCCAGCCAAGTGGAGCCTGTGCCTTCACTGTGACTGCATCGCCGTTACTCAGGCCGGTATCCGGCGTAACCTCGAATTTAGCGTTATCTGCATACTCCGTATTGCGGTTGGAAATCTGCAGTTCTGCCCTTCCTTCGCCGGACATGCCGGAAAATTTGACACTCACAGCAGTAAACGGATCAGTTGCGCGCGGGAAAGCGAGTTCATGCATCGGAGAGCCGGGAATAGCCACATTGATCAGGCAGATTCCTGCGATCACGCAAAAAGCGATGAGCCAGCCCCTCAGCCGGCGCTTGCGCTGTCTGTTCCTCTGCAGGTCCTTGATGTCCTCCTCGGCACGGGCCATCGCTATTCGTCTCTCATATTCCTGCTGCGCGCTATCATCCGTATCGATGAACATTTCATGCCCGCAATAAGGGCATACGGCCTTTTCTCCATCCGCCGACAGTTCCATTCTTCCTCCGCAGGAGGGACAAACAAGTGACAGTGTCTTAGTGTTTTTTTGTTCCATGTTGCTGCAGGTCTCCTTGTTTTGTAATCTCTCGACCTCTCTCGACCTCTGGGGATCTCTCGACCTCTGGGGCAGTTTGTCCACCTTATTCCGTAATTTAACCTGTTGTGATGACCTGGCGGCCTCGACCTCCGGGGTAGTTTGTCCACACCTGTCCACAAACTACCCCAGAGGTCGGAGGTCGTCCGGCACTTGGGACAGAACAATCTTTGAGTAATAGTAGAAGCTGTAGAACAGCTCATCTGAAACCGCATCGGGATTTTCAAATATTTGATCAAGATCCTCTTCTGTACAGTCTTCAGGCAAAAGATTCTCGTCATCCAGAAGATCCCGGAAATGGCCGAGCGGCTGCGCATGCTCCATGTTTTCGGCATCGTTGCATACGTCGGTGTAGTACGCGAGTTGGTCGATCAATATTTTGGCAATTCCATCCGGGAATCCGTCTTGAAGGTGCTTTTGCAAAATCCTGACAAGAAATACCAGAACAAACGGAGCCGGCGGGAACATCGTGCTCTGGTGTTCAAAATCCGAGATGCGGGAAAATGTCTTCTTCCACTGCGCCTCGTCAGTGGTTTCTTCAAGCACTGACAGCAGTTCATTGTAACGCTCCGCAGTGCCATAGGCCGTAAACATCCGATTCCAGGGGATACTCCTTCTGTCCAGACTATCGATATAATTCTTGATGGCTGTATCCATTTCAGTGCCCTCACTGTAAGCAGGAAACTATCTGATTCTCTCAATGATCATTTCTGTTGAACCATCTTCAAGAGAATTGTTTACATCATAATGGATGTGATCGCCCGGTATTCCATCTGCCAGCGCCGTTAGATGTTTTGCCAGCGAGAGCATCCCCTCTCTGTTCGCGGAGATTACGATTTCGCCGTTTTCGGCAACAGCCTTGATTTCAGAGCCATCAACCCACTCAATTTTCACGTTCTTTCACCTCGCTAATCTGGATCGTGCAGGATCCGAATGGAGCAAAGGACCCCAGGTGCAAAGTACCCCAGAGGTCGGTTTCACGAGTCATTAGTCACTTCGGAGCCTCAACCTCTTTGCCTGTATAGAGATACCTCAGGTGAAAGCCTGCCGCAGGATCTTTGATATCTGAGTACGCGATGCTCACTCCGTAGGTCTCCGATACGTCCAAAGCCTTATCGCCAAAGCCGTAAACATAGTGATAATGGGGGTGCGCATCTGTAACAAGTCTTGGCTTTCTGCCCTTAACCCACTCCGCATCCTGCATGAAGTAAGCTCTTTCCTCTATGCGCTTGATGGTGCTCCCCGCGGGCATTTCCTTTACGGTTTTCCTCTTGCCTTTTCCCTTGACTTTGCAGTCGGACCAAACGCCGTCCTTGAGCGTGCCAATATGGGTTTCCTTAACAGATTGATCCTGCATAACCGCGAACCAATATGTGTCGCCCTTGCCGCCTATGATCCAGTCAACTTCATCGCGAAAGGCCTGATAGAATTCGAAGCCCTTTTCTTTTTCCACAAGTTCCATAAAACGATAGGTCTTCATTGCCTGGTTCCTCCTTGTTTGGGTTCAATCGACCTCTGGGGTAGTTTGTCCACACCTGTGGACAAACTACCCCAGAGGTCGATTATATGCATCTCAGTTTTTGAGTTTTGCCTCCCACTCCTCGACCTTGAATCCTGTCAGTACAAAGTTATCACCTACAACCAACGGACGCTTCACCAGCATTCCATCGGTTGCGAGAAGGGCCAGCTGCTCCTCTTCGCTCATATCCGGCAGCTTTTTGGAGAGGCCCAGTTCACGGTATGGAATGCCGCTCGTATTGAAAAAGCGTTTCAAAGGCAGTCCGCTCTGAGCATAATACTTTTTCAGGGTATCTTTGTCAGGGTGGACTGTTTTGATATCAATGTCCTCGTGCTCAATATTGTTCTCATCCAGCCATTTCAGCGCTTTTTTGCAAGTGCCGCACCTGCTGTAACAGTAGACTTTGATCATTGTTTACCTCCTTCCAAGCTCTGGGGTAGTTTGTCCACACCTGAGGACAAACTACCCCAGAGGTCACTTTATTCCCTTATTCTCTAGTCAAAATGATACAGGTTTAGTCCCGTTTCCGAAAACCAATCCTCCTTGCGGCCCACATGTCCGTCCGCTGCCTGGATGAAAATCTCGGCTGTGCCGCCGATCACGCACTTCTTCAGATGCCCGCCGTAGGCTTTTCCTGCTGCGTCTGCCACGCCAATATGCACATGGAGGTACGGCTTGCCGCCCATTTCCGTAACGCTTCCAATCAGAGACGTCACTTCCAGCGGCTGTTCCAGAATTGTCCCTGTGAAAGCCTTTTTCTCCACATCGTACAGTCCCATCTCCACGAAGCTGGCAGCTCCAAGGCCGGAGATGCTTCCTAGCAATATTCCTTCTTTCTCGCAGATTTCCGCAAGCTTCTCCATCACCTCTTCATAACGGTCGATTCTGACCACCACTGTGTTTCCAAATCTCCTGTAATCCATAGTAAGATTCCTCCTCTGCTCCTCTGTCGGTCTTCGTTAACCTTGACCTCCGGGGTAGTTTGTCCACACCTGGGGACAAACTACCCCAGAGGTCGTTTTCATCAATTTGGTTTCTGCGACAACATCGCAAGAAATGTCGGAATGTTCATTTCATGCAGGCGCCCCTCTCCGTTTGTGTCCTCGTAAAGCGCAAGCAGCCGAAAACCTGCCTCGAGCTGTCCTCCGATCTGCTCTTCAAGTGAATGGGAGAATTGCATGCCAGCGTCCTCCGCCTCAAGCTGCTTCCTCTGGTCAGGGTTAAGCAGCGGATTGAAAGGAAGGCTGTTGACGATCCTCTTTTCTTCGCTGTCCACGATGTAATTGATGTAGTGGTCGGTCCCGGCCAGCAGCCTGCCGCCCGGTCTCAGGATGCGGAAGCATTCCCTCCAGATTGGCCTCACATCTTCCACATAACAGTTGGACACGGGATGGAAAATGATATCAAATTCCCCATCCTCGAACGGCAGGCGTTTCGTCATGTCGCCCCGGATTATCCGGATGTCATAGCCCTCCCGCTCGGCGACCATACGCTCGCTCTCGAGCTGCAGGGGCGAATAGTCAAGGACCGTGCAGACCGCCCCGAGCGCCGCAAAAACCGGCATCTGCTGCCCTCCGCCGCTTGCGAGCCCCAGGATTCGCTTTCCTTTCAACTCTCCCAGCCATTCGTGCGGAACCGGTTTTGTAGGTGTGAGCAGTACGTCCCAGTCTCTATTTTTTGCCCTGTCAAAACATTCATGCGAGATCGGTTTTCCCCATTCCCATCCTTCGCGGATCCATCTGTCGATTGTGTCCGCATTGATGTCCTGATAGGACTACTGCGACTTCTCTATCGCTTCCACCACTTTCACGTCCGCGGGCAGCCAGTTCACCTGGCGCAGGTTGTCGAGGGGCAGCCATTTAGCTGCCTCGTGCTCGAGCATGGTGAGTTTGCCGCTCTTGACCTCACACCAGTAGCAGTCCATGGAAAGATGGAACTCGGGATAGTCGTGCTCCACTGTGGTGAGATACTGCTCAACCGCAATCTCCGAGTCCAGTTCTTCCTTGATCTCCCTTGCCAGGGCAGCTTCCGGCGTCTCGCCGGGCTCTATTTTGCCGCCGGGGAACTCCCACCAGTCCTTATAGTCCCCGTAGCCTCTCTGTGTTGCTAACACCGTATTGTCCTTGCGGATGATTGCGGCTACGACCTTGATTGTTTTCTTTTTCATATGCAGCCTCGGTCTCGGTCCGTTCGACCTCCATTCGACCTCGACCTCTGGGGTGGTTTGTCCCCAGATGGGGACAAACCACCCCAGAGGTCGATCATAAACTTATATAACTCAGATTTTAGACAGGTGTCTACAAACTACCCCAGAGGTCGTTCGTTTTACCCAATCTCCGCCAAAAACTGCTCTTTTGTGTACGGTTTCCAGTGTCCGTCAATCACGACGTCTGCGTCCAGTCCACGCACCTTGTCGGCCAAAGCAGCGAGTTTATCCCAATCCATCCTCCAAGACGGGTACTCACCGAGCTGCGCGTCTCCCACGAACAGGACATGGTCATCAGGAACATACACTAGCAGTGAGTCATCTGTGTGCGGCGATTCAGACTTTATCAGCTCCACAGACACCCCGCCGAGGTCGATCGACTGGTCCACGGTCACTATTTTGTCCGCCGGAACAACCTTCAGCGGCACACCGCCTGCGTATTCCCTGCAGATCGAGGGATCACTGCTCAGAAAGCGGACGGCTTTGTCCGGGTCTGCGTCCATTTCTGCCTTGATCTGCGCCAGTTTATCGCTCGTTTCAGGCCTTGCGAGAGTTTCGCCGTGTACAGCGTGCATGCCAAAAGTGTGGTCCCAGTGCCAGTGAGTGATCACCGTGAGTTCCGGAAGCGGCAGATCTTCAGATCGAATCGCGTTGTAGAAGTCCTCCACATGCGAGGAGGAATGACCGGCGTCCACTGCCAAAGCTTTCTCCCCGCCCAAAATATAGCCCAGATTCGGGCGGTCTTTGGGGGAATTAAAGGGAAGAATCCATACATGTTTACTGATTCTTTGCAGTTTTGGTCCTTTGTTCATCTTCTTTCCTCCGTCGATTGTTGGTGCGATTTCGACCTCGGCCTTTGACCTCGACCTCTGGGGTAGTTTGTCCCCAGGTGGGGACAAACTACCCCAGAGGTCGGAGGTCGAGGTCGGAGGTTGCCTACACCATCGACTTTTTCATCCACTTTCCGCGATAGAGCCGAACCAGGAAGATCAGCCCGCGGAAACACAGCTCCAGTGCCATCGCCGTCCAGAACCCCTGAAGGCCCATTCGCGGCACCAGGAAAAGCGCCAGCATAATGCGCACGCACCACATACTCACAAGGTTCATAATACTGGGCCGCAAAGTATCTCCCGCTCCGCGGAACACGCCCGCGCAGCAGATCGAGGCGCCGTACAACGGTTCCGCGATCAGCTCGAGCCGCAGAACTTCTGTGCCCAGAGCCGCCACCTCCGCGCTGCTTGTCAGCATTGAGAAGACTAGCGGCGCGCCAAAATACATAATCCCGCTCGTCAGCCCCATCAGGACCATTCCAAGGTAGACTGAAACCCGCGAGAAGCTTTTAGTCAGGTCGTGCCGCCCCGCACCGATGGTCTGCCCGATGATCGCTGTAGCCGCCGCCCCTATGCCGTAGCCCGGCATGTAACACAGGGACTCCGCCGTAATCGCCAAAGAATGCGCCGCAACCGCCACAGTTCCCAGGGTTGCCACTATTTTGGTGCCGGCTACGTAGGCGCTGCATGTAAAGACCTGGTCAAAAAACAGAGGAATCCCGATTTTGGCAGCGTTTTCTATGTTTTGGCGCTTCCATTTCCAGCTTCCTTTGTTTCTCAGCGAGATCCGCTTGTTCCTGGTCGCAAGAAGGTACAAAGCAGTGAGAGAAATGATGACCTCCGAGAGTGTCGTTGCGATGGCGGCGCCTACTACGCGCAGACCTGCTCCGGGGATCGGGATGCCGTGCACGGTGCTGGCGGGGAAGATCATCAGCCTGTTAAGCCCAACGTTGAGCAGGCATACCAGGGCGGACAGGGCGCTCGGCGTTTTCATGTCTCCTGTGCTCTGCATCATGCCGTTGGACATCTGCCGGATGAGTATGAAGGGCACGCCCAGGCAGTAGATCCGAAAGTATGCGGTGGAATCAGCCAGGATCTCAGCTTCGCCGCCAAGCCATCGCGGGACGCGTCCGCTGATCGACAAGCACGCAGCGCTGATCGCCAGGCCCAGTAGAATTATTGCTTTCAGGCCTTGCCGCAGCACGTCCTCCGCCTCGCGGTCCCGGCCGGCGCCGATCAGCTGTGCCACCTGCACATAAAAACCGGCTGTAATGCCTATGCAGCTCCCGCCGATCAGCCACGTGGAGGACGAGACCAAGCCGATAGAAGCTGTCGCTTCTGCGCCGAGACTTCCTACCATTCCGGCGTCGATATATTGCATTGCGATAGACGTCAGCTGTGCCAGAATTGCCGGAAGGCTCATGCTGAGGACAAGCCGGATCTTCTCAGCTCTGCTCACATCGCGCTTATTTAAAACTGTGTCAATAGTGTTGTTTTTCATTTTTCCTCGGGCGACCTTCGGTCGACCTCGACCTCTGGGGTGGTTTATCCCCACCTGTCCACAAACCACCCCAGAGGTCGTTTGCTCTATATTTTTTCAAAAGCCAATCTGGGATAATTATCCTCTTGGACATAAATCGTTCCACAGTGCACGAAGCCCAGTTTTTTCAGCATTCTCTGCATCACTCTGTTGTCCCCGTGTGTGTCGATACGCATATGGCCGCACTGATCGAATGCCCAGTTCACGCAGAAAGCGCCGATTCCTTTCTCGGATCCGTCCGCCGCAATTCTGTGCACGACGCCGTAAGGTGCGTCCGAAAGCCAAGACCCGTCAGTGATTTCCCTATACGTCGGCTCGATGTCCTTTCCTTGAACATAATAAAATGTCCCGATCACCTCTCCGTTGTCATTCGTGCAAACATAACTGTTTCCGGTTTTAATGTCACTGCGGATCAGCTGCTCCGGCGGCCAGTTTGTGGGGCCCCATTGGTTTGGATTGCCGTTTTCTGCCATAAACCTGCGGGCATAGGCATAGATTTCCATCATCCGCTCAAGGTCCTGTTCAGTGGATTTCCTGATATTCATACACTCTGTACCTTTCAAAAACATTTCAGCTTTTAATTAGTGTTTGCTGAACGGATGATATCCATTCATAAAAAGCCCATAAATATGGGAAATCTACTGAGTCCTAAGTCTATATCTGGTAAAATAGATGC
>CADBIU010000064.1 GCA_902794825.1 uncultured Lachnospiraceae bacterium | reverse complement strand
AACGTTATACCATTTAGAAATGGAGAACGCTATGCAGGTGACGGATGTAAGAGTTAGAAGAATTGCCAAAGAAGGCAAGATGAAGGCAGTCGTCTCTATTACTATCGATCAGGTTTTCGTGGTACACGATATCAAGGTTATCGAAGGCGAAAAAGGTCTTTTTATCGCAATGCCGAGCAAGAAATCGGCGGATGGAGAGTACAGAGACATAGCCCATCCCATCAATACAGAAACCAGAGCGATGCTCGAGAGCATTATTCTGGAAGAGTATGAAAAGAGTGCTTTGCAGGAAGATACTACACCTACAGGTACAACAGCATAGCATCGCACGAACAATTAATAGCTGAATATCGAAATTGCGGAAAGTATCGCCGCGCGCCTTTTAAAGGCGCCGCGCCGATACTTTTCTTGACGTCCGGCCGGTATTTGTGGTATGTAAGGAAATACGCGGCGCAGTGCGCGCGGCAGCAGGTCAAAACAGTGAAAAACAGCTGATTGGAGCATACAATGGATTCTTACTATATTATCGCAGGACTGGGCAATCCGGGATTAAAATACGACGGCACGCGGCACAATGTGGGTTTTAAAGTGATCGACGAACTGGCTGACCGATTTCACATAGACAGGCCCGTCCGCTTCGGAAAATCCATGATCGGGAAGGGTACGATCGGGGGAGAGAAAGTGATCCTGGTCAAGCCGCTTACATACATGAACCTGAGCGGAGAGGCTGTAAGGGAGATCTGCAGCTATTACAAGGCAGATCCCGCGGACCACCTTATTGTGATCTCCGATGACGTGGATCTTCCCGTCGGACATCTGAGGATCAGAAAGAAGGGCAGCGCAGGCGGTCATAACGGGCTCAAGAATATCATCCTGCATCTGGGAACCGACGAGTTCACAAGAGTCAGGATCGGAGTGGGCGGGAAACCTGCGCCGGGATCGGACCTGGCGAACCACGTGCTCGGTCATTTTTCCTCTGAGGACAGGCCGGTCATAGAAGAAGCTTACGCGAAGGCCGCTGACGCAGTGGAGTGCGCGATCGGACAGGGGCCGGACAAGGCGATGAACCTTTATAATACGAAAAAACAGAAGAAGCAGAAGAAACAGAAAAAAGAGGCCGAAACCGCGGAAGCGGCTTCGGAGGTAGGTGAAAATGCCGACATTAACAGCTCCGCTGAAGGAATCTGAAAACTATAACAAAATAGTGGAAGCTTTACAGAACGGCTCATTCAGCGTGCTGGCGGAAGGGTGCGCGGAAGCACAGAAGCTTCATATGATCTACAGCCTTTACAGGGAGAGTTCTCTCTCTGCACTGGCGAGGTTCCGCCTGATCGTGACTTACAGCGACCAGAGGGCGAGGGAGATCAAGGAGGCTTTTCGGTTTTATGACAAAAACACCGTCCTGTTTCCGGCCAAAGACCTGATCTTTTATCAGGCAGATATCCGCGGAAGAGAGCTGGATACCGAGCGGATCCGGTGCCTTAGAAGGATCATGGAGGGAAGCCAGACAACGGTGGTCACGACCTTCTCCGCGCTGATGACGCCCCAGGTGCCCCTGGACGTTCTGCAAAAGAGCGTCATAGAGGTCAAAAAGGGAGGAGAGCTGTCCCTCACAGAGGCTGCAGAGCGCCTGGTCTGTCTGGGATATGAGAAGCAGTATCAGGTGGAAAAGCCCGGACAGTTCGCGATCCGGGGCGGAATTCTCGACGTCTATGACCTGACGGAGGACAACCCCATCAGGATCGAACTCTGGGGAGATGACGTGGAGGCGATCCACTCTTTTGACGTGCTGAGCCAGAGATCCATCGCGCCGCTTCAAAAAGTTACGATCTACCCGGCCACGGAGATGATTCTCTCAAACAGTAAGCTCAGAGACGGCTTCGAGCGCATCCGGAAAGAGGAAAAAAGAGTAGAGAAGCTCTACAGGGATCAAAACCATACCGAGGAGGCGCACCGCCTTAAGACCACGATCGCCCGTATGGAAGAGGAGGCGATGGAGTGGCGGCAGTTCGGACCTCTTGAGAGTTATACTCACTATTTTTACCCGCTCACAGAGAACTTCCTCAATCTTTTCCCCAAGCGCGCAGCCATGATCTTTGTGGATGAGCCCTACAGAGTGAAGCAGCATGCGGACGCAGTGGAAATGGAATTTACACAGAGCATGACGAGCCGGGCGGAGAAGGGATATGTTCTTCCGGGCCAGATGTCGCTCTTAAGTTCCGCGGAGTCGGTGACGGAGCAGATGCTGGGGTACCGCTGCGTCGGCGTCGCCGGTCTTGCGAACGGATGCGGCTACATGAATCCGGACCTGACTGTGTCGATCGGAGCAAGGTCCATGTCCGCCTTTAACAAGAGTTTCGATGCGCTTGAGAAAGACCTTATGTCCTATAGAAAGAAAGGATACAGGACGATCCTGTATTCGCCTTCCAGGACGAGAGCACGAAGACTTGCGCAGGACCTGACTAACGACGGGATCACGGCTTTCTACAGCGAAAACCCGGAGAGAAAGCTCGAACCCGGCGAGATCATGACCTATTACGGGCAGATCAAGCAGGGCTTTGAGTACCCCGATATCAAATTCGCGGTCATCGCGGAGTCCGATATTTTCGGCGCCGAGAAAAAGAAGAAAGCGAAGAAGAAAAAGTACGAGGGCGAGCAGATCCAGGCCTTCTCGGAGCTCAAGACAGGCGATTACGTGGTGCACGAGGACCACGGGATCGGCATATACCGCGGCGTGGAGAAGATCGAGGTCAACCATATCGCCAAGGATTATATCAAAATAGAGTACGGCGGAGGCGGTACTCTCTATGTGCTGCCTACAGAGCTCTCTGTTCTTCAGAAATACGCTTCTGCGGGATCGGCCAAGCCCAAACTTAATAAGCTGGGCACGCAGGAGTGGACCAACACCAAAAGCAAGGTTAAGAGCGCTGTGGACGAAGTTGCGGAAGACCTTGTCCAGCTCTACGCGGCCAGACGGGAGAAGAGAGGGCACCGGTTCGGCCCCGATACAGTGTGGCAGAAGGAGCTTGAGGAGCTGTTTCCCTACGAGGAGACGGACGACCAGCTCGCGGCTATCGAAGATACCAAGAAGGACATGGAGAGCGACAGGATCATGGACCGTCTGATCTGCGGGGACGTCGGCTACGGCAAAACAGAGATCGCTGTCCGCGCTGCCTTCAAGGCGGTCATGGAAGGAATGCAGGTGGCAGTCCTAGTTCCCACCACGATCCTGGCTCAGCAGCATTACAATACATTTGTGGAGAGAATGCGCAGATATCCCGTGACTATCGGGATGCTTTCCAGGTTCCGCACTCCTGCGGAACAGAAGCAGACGATCAGCGAGGTCAAAGAAGGTATCTGTGACATCGTCATCGGAACCCACAGACTTCTGTCCAAGGACGTCAAATTTAAGAACCTTGGCCTCCTTGTGGTGGACGAGGAGCAGCGTTTCGGAGTTACCCACAAGGAAAAGATCAAGAAGATGAAGGAGAACGTGGATGTCCTTACTCTGTCCGCGACTCCCATCCCCAGGACGCTGCACATGAGCCTTGTGGGGATCCGCGATATGTCGGTCCTCGAGGAGGCGCCCGAGGGACGCGTGCCCATTCAGACTTACGTCATGGAATATGACGAAGAGATGGTCAGGGAAGCCATAATCCGGGAACTCTCCAGAAAAGGCCAGGTCTACTATGTACACAACAGGGTGAACGACATCGACTCGGTAACAGCAAGCCTGCAGCAGCTTGTCCCGGAAGCGAGGGTCGCTTTCGCGCACGGCCGGATGGGAGAGGAACAGCTTGAGAAGATCATGTACGACTTCATCGACGGAGAGATCGATGTCCTTGTTTCCACGACCATCATCGAGACCGGACTCGATATTTCCAATGTCAACACGATCATCATCCGCGAATCGGACAAGATGGGCCTGTCGCAGCTCTATCAGCTGCGCGGCAGAGTGGGCAGGACAGGACGGACCGCCTACGCTTTTTTGATGTACCGCAGAGACCGTATCCTGCGCGAAGTGGCGGAGAAGCGCCTGCGCGCCATCAGGGAATACACGGAGCTCGGCAGCGGGTTCAAAATAGCGATGCGAGACCTTGAGATCCGCGGAGCGGGCAGCATGCTCGGCAGGGCGCAGCACGGCCACATGCAGGCTGTCGGCTACGACCTTTACTGCAAGCTCCTCAACACAGCGGTAAAGCAGGCAAAAGGCGAGCCGGTCAAGGAAGAGCGCACAGTACGCGTGGGACTGAGCGTGGACGCGTTTCTTCCCGAGAGCTATATCATCAACGAGGAGCAGAAACTGGAGATCTACAAAAAGATCGCGGCGATCGAATCCACAGAGGACTACGACGATGTCAGGGAAGAACTTAAAGACCGCTTCGGGGATATACCGGCGCCCGCCGGAAACCTCCTGCGGATCGCCCTCATTCGCTCCGTGGCAGCCAGGATCGGGACCACTGAAATCGCCGGAACACCCGGCACGATCCGTTTCTACATGGATCCCAAAGCCAGAGTCCACGCGGAAAATATCCCTTCCCTTCTGCGCAATTACCGCAAAAATCTTGCTTTCAGCATGAAAGGCTTCAGTGGCCGCGGTGTTCCGGAGTTCATGTACCAGTACAAAGCCGTAGGCGTGACAGTCCGCGACGAGGAGATCCTTCTGACTTCAGTGGAGGAGCTTCTGGTGGCGATGGCGAGCAAACTGATCGGGTGAATACTTGCGTACAGAAGAAACGCAAACTGATTATATAAAAAATACACTTTTTGATGCTATTAATATGTTCAGTTGTGACTATACTGATTGTAAACAAAAAGAAAGCAGACAGGAGGTCATTATGGACACTATGAACTCAACCGCTGTACTGAGCAGCACCAGAGAAGACAGTCTGAAAAAACTTGTATTCGCGGGAATATTCGCGGCGCTCACATACATTGTATTTACATTCTTATCAATCCCGATCCCCACTATCGCCGGCGATAAAGTGACAGTTCACCTCGGCAACGCGTTCTGCGTGCTGGGCGCTCTGATCCTCGGCAGCTTCTACGGGGGAGCGGGCGGAGCTCTCGGCCTTACGATCGCGGACCTCATGGATCCCGTTTACATTGTGCAGGCGCCAATCACATTTGTGATCAAGTTCCTGATGGGCATCCTGGTGGGCGTTATCGCACACAAGATGGGCCACATCTCCACAGAGAAGGATCTGTCCAAGGTATTTCGCTGGACAGTGGCAGCCGTTGTCGCAGGACTCCTGTTCAACGCAGTCTGCGATCCGACGATCCGCTACTTCTACAAGATCCTGATCCTCGGAAAACCCGCGGCGGAAGTATCCTTCGCGATCAACATCGGCGTAACTGCCATCAATTCCGTGGTCTCAGCCTTCATCGCGACAGGACTCTACATGTCGCTCAGGGCACCTCTCAAGAAGACTGGATTGTTCTTCTACTTCTGATAATATTGAATGAATGGACCCCCCCCTTGCCGCGCGGCGGCAGGGGGTTTTTGTTATATTCGGGGACGGTAGATTGTAGTCGGGAGCATACGGCTGGACCAGGCGTATGCTCCCGACCATTAAATTCGCGACGTTGGGTACAGAAGAAAGGTTTTAAAGAATATACACAATAAAAGGCATCTAAACGGAGCGTTATAAACAAAATTCTGGTGATAATCATATTTTGGAACAATGAGAATCAAGATTACGTTTGCAGTTGTGTATATATTCCGTAAACAGAAGAACTGTGCCTAAATATGAAGAATTGTGTAAAATGCATTTGTGTATGAACATCAATTCGTTTGAAATATACCTAAAAGAATGTGATGAGTTATTCTGTACGCCAGCCCTGACAGGCGGCAACTGCGCGATGTGCCGTCCCCGGCGACGGGAACTCAGGGATATCAGATCCAAGCATCCCTTCCCGTCGGAACAAGCGATTGTATCGCGCATCTGCCGCCTGTCAAGGCCAAGCCGCTCCGCGGTGGCTGGGTCTGTGTCCTCGTGAGGAAGTGCCGGCTCAGGAAATCTAGGGATATCAATTATGAGAAAGCCGGATGGATCAGTTTCAGTTTGGCCCTTGATCAAGGGCCGGGGTGCTGCCAAAAGCTGTGGGACGACCGAATGATGCGGAGACCATCCTTTCGGAAATTCTTATTGAACCGATGGAGCGATTTTTGCATCTTAAGCGAAAAGACTCCATCAAATTTTAGAATATCGAAAAATAGATGGAAGGAAAAATGAGGATATTTGTATAAGCTCCAACCAAAAAGAGATTATTTCTGTACGGATGTAGGGCATAGGCAGAAGTGCGTAAACAGGCCCCATCCAACAAGAAATACTCACTCAAAAGATGGAGATAAGTAATCCTGTACGCTAGACAATCTCAAGCCGTTCCGAGGTGGCTGGGTCTGTGTCCTTGTGAGGAGGTGCCACCAGATGTTATGAAGCAAAGTCTATCTGTCAAGTGCTGTAGCAGAGCCCTTAAAGCCATATCTAAGGGCTCAGTTTGGTCGCACAAGAAGAACACTGACTACGATTGCTGTAACCGAGCCCTTAGAAGATCCTGTAAGGTCAGGGAAAACGTAAGCAAGGAAGAATATACCCTGTCAGTAACGACTTTTGAAGCGCGGGGAAGTACCGCAGCAATAAAAAAAGAGACGACTCGGCTGAGTCGTCTCTTTAAATAACTAATCTGAACTTCCCCGCCCTTCAAACCGGAGTGAATGACAGGGTGTATTCTTCCGCGCGGGGCTTTCTTCCCCGCCCTTCAAATCGGAGTGGATGACAGGGTATATTCTTCCGCGCGAGTTTTTCAGCTCTGAGCAGGCGGAGCTTGGTGTCATACAGCTTCCTGGAAAGGTCGACGTAGATCTGGTGAGGGTTGACGAGACGTCTGGATTCCTCCCAGAGGGTGTCCTGTTCGGCAAGGCACTCTTTGCGGATGTCCATGGTCTTGGGGAATGTGTAGACACACTCGCCGTTTACGAACAGAGGGATCATCAGCTCTCTGAGCTCGAATTCGTTGGCTTCCAGGCGGGTCTTCTTCCAGGGCTCTGCGGGATCGAAGAGCACCAGAGGACGCTCGTCGGTGAAGGTCTCTTCCTCGAGGCAGATGAGGTCTGCGATGATCTTGTGAGAAGCCTTCTCGTAGATGCGGTAGATCTTCTTGTTGCCCGGGTTTGTTACCTTTTCGGTGTTCTCGGAGAGTTTGATCTTGGGTTCGAAGGAGCCGTCCGGGTTCTGGATCGCAGCCAGCTTGTAGACGCCGCCGAAGGACGGATTGTCTTTGGCTGTGATCAGGTGAGTGCCTACGCCCCAGGATGTGATGGTCGCGCCCTGGTTCTTCAGGGAATCGATCAGGTGCTCATCCAGGTCGTTGGAGGCGGAGATGATGGCATCCGGGAAACCGGCCTCATCGAGCATCTTGCGGGCTTTCTTGGAGAGGTAGGCAAGGTCGCCGCTGTCGAGGCGGATGCCGTAGCCTTTGCCGAGTTTGCCTTTGTCGCGCAGATACTGGAATGTCTTGATAGCGTTCGGGACGCCGGATTTGAGGGTGTCATAGGTGTCCGCGAGCAGGATGCAGGCGTTCGGATACAGATCGCCGTAGGTCTTGAAGGCCGTCAGCTCGTCCGGGAAGCTCATGATCCAGCTGTGGGCGTGAGTGCCCTTAACGGGGACATCAAAGAGCTGACCACATAGTACATTGGATGTTCCGACGCATCCGGCAATGACTGCTGCGCGAGCGCCGTAAGTTCCCGCGTCGGGACCCTGAGCGCGGCGAAGTCCGAATTCCATGATTCCGTCGCCGCGGGCCGCATAGCAGATCCTTGCCGCCTTTGTGGCGATCAGGCTCTGGTGGTTGATGATATTGAGGATCGCTGTCTCCACGAGCTGTGCTTCCATGATCGGGGCAATAACCTTTACCATGGGCTCTCTGGGGAACATAAGTGATCCTTCGGGGATCGCGTAGATCGTGCCTGTGAAGCGGAATTCGGAAAGATAAGCGAGGAAAGATGTCTTCTTTGCTGAAATGGAGCTCTTTGATATACTTTACAAGCTGTTCGATCCCGCACATGATCGAATAGCCGCCGCCGAAGGGATTATTTCTGAAGAACGCGTCGAAGATGACAGTATTGTTCTCTTCCTTATTCTTAAAATATCCCTGCATCATGGTAAGCTCATAGAGATCTGTGAGCAATGTCAGGTTCTGTCTGTCCATTTTTTTCCTCCTGGAGACAATGACTGATACAAAGTGATGTCACAAGACACGAGACGCAGTGTTTATTGAGAATTGCACAGAAAATCTGTCCGAATACGCGGTGTCTTGACAGCACTATTTTCAATGATGATACTACGAAATGCTCTGTTTAGCAAATTCTTTGAGGAATTTTTGTCAAACACCTTTTTGTCAAACAGGGGCATTTTGTTGAGCATTTTGACGGTGCGGCCGGCCTGAATAAATTTTACGGGATTGTGACAAAAGATGAAGCAGTCCTTGACAGTATTTTGCCCCAAACGGTATAATCGTTTGGTTACTATGGAGAAAGTGCAGAGTTCTGTATTTCTTCCATCCTACAAATGCTGACGAGAAAGGCGGAAGGAGAAAGATGTACAAAAAGGTTAACACCGACCTGAATTTCGTGGAAAGAGAACACAATACACTGAAATTCTGGCAAGACAATCAGATTTTTGAAAAGAGCGTGAAGGAGCGCGAGGGCTGCCCCACATATATGTTTTATGACGGCCCGCCCACGGCAAACGGAAAGCCGCACATCGGCCATGTTCTTACAAGAGTCATCAAGGACATGGTGCCGCGTTACCGCACGATGAAGGGATATCAGGTTCCCAGAAAGGCCGGATGGGATACACACGGTCTTCCTGTAGAGCTGGAAGTTGAGAAAGAGATCGGTATCGAGGGAAAGGAGCAGATCGAGGAATACGGGATCGCTCCCTTTGTCGAGAAGTGTAAGGAAAGTGTCTGGAAATATAAATCAATGTGGGAGGAATTCTCCGGCATTGTCGGTTTCTGGGCTGACATGGACAACCCTTACGTGACATATTATGACGATTATATTGAGTCCGAGTGGTGGGCTCTCAAGGAGATCTGGAAGAAAGGCCTTCTTTACAAGGGCTTCAAGGTCGTCCCTTACTGCCCCAGCTGCGGAACGCCGCTGTCCTCTCACGAGGTGGCGCAGGGCTACAAGACTCTCAAAGAGCGTTCAGCTATCGTGCGCTTCAAGGTGGCGGACGAGGACGCCTATTTCCTGGCATGGACGACCACTCCCTGGACACTGCCCTCCAACATCGCGCTCTGCGTGAACCCTGAGGACACTTATGCCAAGGTTAAGGCGATCGACGGCTGCACTTACTACATGGCGGAAGCTCTTCTGGACAAGGTCCTTGAGCCTCTGAAAGAGAAGTATGACGCGACTGCCGACGACAAGGCTTATGAAGTCCTTGAGACCATGAAGGGCAAGGATCTGGAGTATAAGCCTTACGAGCCTCTTTATGAAGAAGCCGCAAGAAGGACCGCGCAGCAGCACAAGAAAGCTTTCTTCGTATACTGCGACGATTACGTAACAATGACAGACGGTACCGGCATCGTTCATATCGCGCCTGCTTTCGGTGAAGACGACGCGAGAGTCGGCCGCAAGTACGACGCTCCTTTCGTACAGCTCGTTGACGCGCAGGGACGCCTCGTCGAGGGAACTCCTTTCGCGGGCATGCGCTGCAAGCCTACGCAGGAAGAGATGGAAAAGGGCGCTGTCAGCGCTGATCCCGAAGTGCTTAAGGACCTGAGCGCCCGCGGGATCCTGTTCTCCGCGCCCAAGTTCGAGCACGATTATCCTCACTGCTGGCGCTGCGGAACACCGCTTCTGTACTATGCGCGCCAGTCATGGTTCATCAAGATGACCTCCGTCAGGGATGACCTTGTAAGCGGAAACAAGAAGATCAACTGGATCCCTCCGACCATCGGAGAGGGCCGCTTCGGCAACTGGCTCGAGAATATTCAGGATTGGGGCATTTCCCGCGACAGATACTGGGGTACTCCCCTGAACATCTGGGAGTGCGAGGGCTGCGGCAATCAGATCAGTGTCGGCAGCAGGAAAGAGCTCGCCGAACTGTCCGGTAATCCGGAAGCTGAGCACACAGAACTGCACAGACCTTATGTGGACGCGTTTACGATCACCTGCCCCGACTGCGGAGGCGTGATGCACCGCGTGCCCGAGGTCATCGACTGCTGGTTCGACTCCGGAGCAATGCCTTACGCGCAGCTCCACTATCCTTTTGAGAACAAGGAACTCTTCGAGAAGTGGTTCCCCGCCGCATTCATCTCTGAAGCGGTGGACCAGACCCGCGGCTGGTTCTATTCCCTGCACGCGGAGTCCACACTCCTCTTTGACAAACCCTGCTATGAGAACGTTATCGTTCTGGGACTGGTTCTCGATGAGGACGGCAACAAGATGTCCAAGAGCAAGGGCAACGCAGTTGATCCTTTCACGGCGCTTAAGACACACGGCGCGGACGCGATCCGCTGGTATTTCTATACCAACAGCGCGCCCTGGCTGCCCAACAAGTTCTCTGACAAGACCGTTAAGGAAGGCCAGCGCAAGTTCCTCGGAACACTGTGGAACACCTACGCGTTCTATACTTTGTACGCGGAGATCGACGGCTTCGATCCCACGAAGTATACGCTGGATTATGACAAACTGAGCGTCATGGACAAGTGGCTTCTCTCCAGAATGAACACCATGATCGCGAGCACCGACAAGAACCTGGAGAACTACAGGATTCCCGAGGCCGCTGCTGCTCTGGAGTCTTTCGTAGACGAGATGTCCAACTGGTATGTGCGCCGCTGCCGAGACCGCTTCTGGGCTAAGGGCATGGAGCAGGACAAGATCAACGCCTACATGACGCTGTACACTGCCCTGGTCAATGTCTGCAAGTGCGCAGCGCCCATGATCCCCTTCATGACAGAGGAGATTTACCAGAATATCGTCAGAAGCGTAGATCCCGCTGCCCCCGAGAGCATTCACCTGTGCCTGTTCCCTGAGGCGGATGAGACACATATCGACAAGGAACTCGAGGAGAGCATGGACGAGGTCCTCAGGATCGTCGTCATGGGCCGCGCATGCCGCAACGCCTCCAATATCAAGAACAGACAGCCCATCGCGCAGATGTTCGTAAAGGCAGCCAAGGGTCTTGACGCCTTCTATCAGGACATCATCAAGAATGAGCTCAATGTCAAAAAAGTGAATTTCACGGACGATGTCCGGGAGTTTACAAGTTATACCTTCAAGCCTCAGCTTCGCACTGTCGGACCCAAGTACGGCAAGCAGCTGGGCGGCATCAGGAAGTATCTGGCCTCTCTGGACGGAAACGCCGCGATGGACGACCTCAAGGCAGAGGGCGCTCTCCGCTTTGACGTGAACGGCGTCGGAGTCGAGCTGACAGAAGAAGATCTGCTGATCGACACTGCCCGCAAGGAAGGCTATGTGAGCCAGGAAGACGGAGGATTTACCACTGTTCTTGATACGAACCTGACCCCTGAACTTGGGCTATGTTTACGAGCTGATCAGCAAGATTCAGACCATGAGAAAAGAATCCGGTTTCGAAGTCATGGACCGCATCCGTGTATCTCTTAGCGGAAATGACAAACTGTCCGCAGTTGCTGCCAAGAATGAGGCGGCGATCGCAGGCAAGGTCCTGGCAGACAGGATCGAGAAGGATACGGAACTGGCAAATCAGAAGAAATGGGATATCAACGGTGAGAAGGTCACGATCGGTGTCCAGAAGATTTAAGGAGAACGCAAAGAATGATAAAGAGACCTACGTTTAATTTTGACAAAGATCTTTTCAAGAGAAGTGTTGAGTACAATGTACGCACCATGTACCGCCGCACCATGAAGGAAGCGACAGACCAGCAGGTCTTCCAGGCTTCCGCCATGGCTCTTAAGGACCAGATCATCGACTGCTGGATGAGGACCCAGAAGGTCTTCGACGAAAAGGATCCCAAGCAGGTCGTTTACCTGTCCATGGAGTTCCTCATGGGCCGCGCTTTCGGCAATGACGCCATCAACCTGATGGCTTATGAGCCCATCAAGCAGGCGCTCAAGGAACTCGGCTTCAAGCTTGACGCCATCGAAGACCAGGAGCCCGACGCGGCTCTGGGCAACGGCGGCCTCGGCAGACTTGCGGCGTGCTTCCTGGATTCCCTTGCAACTCTGAACTATCCCGCATACGGCGCAGGTATCCGCTACCAGTACGGTATGTTCAAGCAGGAGATCAGAGACGGCTATCAGGTGGAAGTTCCGGACAACTGGCTGGAGAACGGCAACCCTCTGGAACTGAGAAGACCTGAGTACACACAGGAAGTTCACTTCGGCGGATATGTCACCTCCTATCTGGACAGAAACGGCCGCACCATGTACAAACAGGAAGGCTACAGCGCTGTAAAGGCTGTTCCCTATGACCTGCCGGTCATCGGATACGGCAACGGTTTTGTAGATACTCTGAGAATCTGGGACGCGGAGCCGGTAGTGAGCTTCAAGCTGGACTCTTTTGACAGAGGTGAGTACCAGAAATCCGTGGAACAGGAGAACCTGGCCCGCACGATCTGCAACGTCCTCTATCCCTGCGATGACCATATCCAGGGCAAGGAGCTGCGCCTCAAACAGCAGTACTTCTTCGTATCCGCCACACTTCAGTGCGCGATCCAGAAGTACATGAAGACACACGACGACATCAGAAAGCTTCATGAGAAGTATGTCTTCCAGCTCAACGACACACATCCCACGCTGGCCATCCCCGAGCTCATGCGCATACTCATGGATGAGTACGCTCTGACATGGGACGAGGCATGGAATGTCGTCACAAAGAGCTGCGCGTACACCAACCACACCATCATGGCGGAAGCGCTTGAGAAGTGGCCCATTGAGCTCTTCTCCAGACTCCTTCCCCGCATCTACTCCATCGTGGAGGAGATCAACAGAAGATTTGAGAGAGAGATCCACAACCGCTATGACAACACGGGCGTAGATGTCGGCCACAAGATCTACAAGATGGGCATCATCTATGACGGACAGGTCCGCATGGCCAACCTCGCGATCGTCGCCGGTTTCTCCGTAAACGGCGTTGCGGAGCTGCACACGGCCATCCTTATGACCGAAGAACTCAGGGACTTCTATGAGATGTTCCCCGAGAAGTTCAACAACAAGACCAACGGCATCACGCAGAGAAGATTCCTGCTTCACGCCAACCAGAGCCTGGCCAAGTGGGTCACCGATAAGATCGGCGACGAGTGGATCACGGATCTGTCCCAGATGAAGGAACTGGAAGTCTACGTGGACGACGCCAAGGCGCAGAAAGAGTTCATGAACATCAAGTACAAGAACAAAGTACGCCTGGCAAAATATATCCTCGAGCACAACGGAATCGAAGTCGATCCCCGCTCTATTTTCGACGTACAGGTCAAGAGACTGCACGAGTACAAGAGACAGCTCCTGAACATCCTGCATGTCATGTACCTTTACAATCAGCTCAAAGAAAACCCGAACATGGAGTTCAAAAAGAGAACCTTCATCTTCGGCGCCAAGGCGGCAGCCGGCTACAAGACCGCGAAGCTGACCATTAAGCTGATCAACTCCGTCGCGGACGTGATCAACAACGATCCCGACATCGAGGACAAGATCAAAGTCGTATTCATCGAGAACTACAGAGTATCCAACGCGGAGATCATCATCGCGGCGGCAGACGTCTCCGAGCAGATCTCCACGGCTTCCAAGGAAGCTTCCGGTACAGGCAACATGAAGTTCATGCTCAACGGCGCTGTGACGCTGGGAACCATGGACGGCGCGAACGTCGAGATCGTCGAGGAAGTGGGTCAGGAGAACGCGTTTATTTTCGGACTGACTTCCGAGCAGGTCATCCATTATGAGAACTATGGCGGCTACGATCCCATGAGAGTCTTCAACGAGGATCAGAACGTCCGCAGAGTGCTCGTACAGCTGATCGACGGCACATATTCCCCGGACGATCCGGATCTGTTCCGTCCTCTGTACAATTCCCTGCTCAACAGACACGGAACCGACCGCGCGGACAGATACTTCATCCTCGCGGACTTCGAGTCCTACGCTGCAGCGCAGAGAGATGTCGAGACAGCTTACAATGACCCGAAGAGATGGGCCCGCATGGCTATGATGAACGTGGCCAATGTCGGCAAGTTCTCTTCCGACAGGACGATCGAGGAGTACGCACAGGAGATCTGGCATCTTGAGAAGGTCTTAATCCCTGCAAGAAGGGGCAGAAAGCCGAAGAATTCATGATCATTAACGATTAGGCTTTGATAAAGGCCGGTTATATACCTATTGGAAGCTCCGCGCTTCATGGACTCAGAAGCAAGTCCTCAGGTATATAACCGGTCTTTTTGCAGTCCTGTAAGTCCAGTAGGCAACAGACAAAGCAATATGCTATAATCATCATGCAATGGTGCAACTTTAAACAGCAATCATCAGGAGGTCATTATGAAGATCGTAGTTCTGTGCGGCGGATTGAGCACGGAAAGAAATATATCCTTTCTTTCGGGAACAAAGGTATGCAGAGCGCTCAGAAAGAGGGGGCATCAGGCAGTACTGGTGGACCTGTTCATGGGTCTTGAGGACGTAGAAGGAGAGCCGGCAGAACTCTTTAAGAATCTTCCGCCGCTGAAGGATCTGACTTTTGACGGTTCGGCGCCGGATCTTAAGGCGGTAAGAAAAGCGAGAAAGTGGAAGAGCCCTTCTCTGTTCGGAAAGGGAGTGCTCGAGATCTGCCGCGAGGCTGATATCGTATTTGTGGCGCTTCACGGAATGAACGGCGAAGACGGGCGCGTGCAGGCGACCTTCGACATGCTTGGAATCCCTTATACAGGATCGGGCTATCTCGGCGCCGCGATCGCTATGGATAAGATGCTCACCAAGGAGATGGTGAAGGATAAAGGCGTAAGAACCCCTGCCTGGAAAACTTTCAACGCGGGAGCGATCACAAGCGAAGAGGATATCGTGAAGTCCGCACAAGAGATCGCGGCCAAAATAGAGGCGCCCTGCGTCGTCAAGACTCCCACAGGCGGTTCTTCCGTCGGCGTATATATCGTGACCAGCCAGGACGCGGTCCGTCCCGCCGTGGAGAAATGCCTGGGATTCGGCCCGGATATACTGGTGGAGCAGATGATCGAGGGCAGGGAGTTTACCTGCGCGGTCCTGCAGGACAGGGCGCTTCCTTCCGTGGAGATCGTGCCCAAGGTAGACTTCTACAACTACGAGAACAAATATAAAGCAGGCGCGACGGAGGAGATCTGCCCCGGACGCTGCACGCCCGAAGTGGAGAAGCAGATGGGCAATATGGCCCTTAAAGTCCACAATACTTTGGGACTGCGCACCTACTCCCGCAGTGATTTCATAGTGGATAAATACGATAACGCGTGGTTCCTCGAGGTCAACACGCTGCCCGGCATGACGCCCACGAGCCTTGTGCCCCAGGAAGCGGCGGCAGTAGGCATCTCTTACGAGGACCTGTGCGAGATCATTGTTAACGACGGTCTTGGCAGATAAGAGAGGCAGGCCCGCCTGTCAAAATACAGAGTGCCCGTGAACGCACCTGCGGATGACCATCAGTGAGGAAGAATATGGAGAAGATTTACGTAAAAGAGATTCTTGAAGCGGTCGGAGGACAGCTTCTGGGAAATATCGACGCGGAGAACACTTTTGTGGTTAATGTACAGACGGACAGCAGAGCGGCTGCCGCGGGAGACCTCTTCGTCGCGATCGTCGGCGAGCGCTTGGACGCGCACCGCTTTGTACAGGGAGCCATGGAAGCCGGAGCGGAGGGCTGCCTTGTCAGCACCGCACCTGAGAGTATCCCCGAGGGAAAATTCTGTGTGCTGGTGTCCGACACAGCAAAGGCTATGGGCGATCTGGCGGCTTACTACCGCCGCAAACTCGGGCTTCCGGTGGTGGCGATCACGGGAAGCGTAGGCAAGACTACTACCAAGGATATGGTTGCCTCTGTCCTCTCGTCCAGATTCCGCACCCTTAAGACCGCAGGAAACCTTAACAATCACCTCGGCCTTCCGATGACGGTATTTCGCCTCACTGCAGAGGACGAGATCGCGGTGCTTGAGATGGGCATGAACCATCTCGGCGAGATCGACTATCTTGTCCGCATCGCGCAGCCTGACGTTGCAGTGATCACAAATGTCGGAGACGCCCACATCGGAAATCTCGGCAGCAGAGAGAACATCCTCAGAGCTAAATGCGAGATCTTCCACGGGCTGAAGAAGGGCGGCACGGCTGTTCTGAACGGCGACGACGCGCTGCTCACGACCCTGAAACCGGGCGCTGACAGAGTGGCTGATCCCGGCACCGGTGAGTTTAATGAGATGTATGCCGGGATCGACGCCGGCGGCTTTACTTTCCACTGGGCGGGAGAGTCCGAAGGCTGCGATTACAGAGCAGTCAATATCGAGGACACGCTTCCCGACGAAGTGCGCTGCGAGGCGCAGACTCCTGCGGGCACATTTGTTGTCGAGATCCCGAGCCTGGGCAGGCACATGATCTACCCTGCGATGACAGCTGCTGCAGTAGGACAGTATTTTGGCCTGTCTGATCAGGAGATCGCGGACGGCATAGCGAACTTCAAGGCGACACGCATGCGTATGGACGTCGAGAAACTGGAGAACGGTGTCATCCTTTACAACGACACTTACAATGCAAATCCGCAGTCGATGAAAGCGGCGCTGGGCATCCTGGCCAATGCGCCGGCTGCGCGCAAGGTCGCGGTGGTAGGCGATATGCTCGAGCTCGAGCCCTTCGCCGAGAGACTTCACCGCGAAGTCGGCGAGTATGCCGCCGAGCTCCCCATTGACACACTTGTGACTGTGGGCACCCGCGCGGGCTGGCTCGCGGAAGCGGCACTGGAGGGTGATATGGAGGACGTCCGTCCCTGCCAGGACAAGGAAGAAGCCAAGAAGGTGCTGGCTGAACTTATTGCACCTGATACGGCTTTCCTTTTCAAGGCTTCCCGAGGGATGGCGCTGGAGGAACTGTGTGCGTTTGTGAGAGAAAACCGGTCGTAACAGGAATGCGCGCGTGAGGATATAGCCTTCCATTCAGTTCGATTTCAAGGGCGGGGAAGAAAGCCTCGCGCGGAAGAATATTCCCTGTCATTCACTCCGATTTGAAGGGCGGGAAGTCCAGATTAGTAATATAAAGAGACGACTCAGCCGAGCCGTCTCTTTTCTTATTGCTGCGGGACTTCCCCGCCCTTCAAAAGTCGTTACTGACAGGGTATATTCTTCCTTGCTTACGTTTTCCCTGACCTTACAGGATCTTCTAAGGGCTCGGATTCAGCAATCATAGGCAAGTTTTCCTTGAGCGACCAAACTGAGCCCTTAGAGGTGGTTCTAAGGGCTCGATTACAGCAATCATAGGCAAGCTTCTTCTTGAGTGACCAAACTGAGGCCTTAGAGGTGGTTCTAAGGGCTCGGTCACAGCAATCATAGGTAGCGTTCTTCTTGATTGACCAAACTGAGCCCTTAGAGTTGGCTCTAAGGGCTCGGTTACAGCAATCATAGGCAGTGTTCTTCTCGAGTGACCAAACAGAGCCCTAAGTAGTGGTTCTAAGGGCTCGGTTACAGCACTTGACATATAGGCTTTGCTTTCACACCATCTAGTAGCACCTGTCTGTGGCGGCGTCAAGACGGTTCCGCTATTTATCCCTCCCGCCCAACAGGGCGTGAGCATAAACCGCTTCACCATCCTGACACCGCCACAGCCCGGAGCATAATAGTAATCAAGGGGTGCAAGGGTACCCCTGCCCTTGATTAAGGACCATGCGGATACTGATCCGTCCGGCTTTCTTAAAGTTGATATCTCTGAATTTCCTGAGCCGGCGTCTCCTCACGAGGACACAGACCCAGCCGCCGCGGAGCGGCTGGGCCTTTACAGACGTACAGTATTGCTTGCTTACTTATCTCCATCTTTTTTAGTGAGTATTTCTTGTTGGATGGGCCCTGTTTATGCACTTTTGACTGTACCCTACATCCATTCAGAGAGAATTTCTTTTTGGCTGGGGCTTGTCTGCGCACTTCCGGCTGTACCCTACATCCATACAGAGAGAATTCCTTTTTGGTTGGAGCCTATTTGGGCACTTCTGCCTGAAGCATCCATCGGATACGATTGTTTTTCTCTGTAGATGGAGTTCATTAGGACAATTTGCATCTGTCATACCATCGGTTTAGGCGATGCCGATAAAGGGATGGAGAATTTGTGCCAAACAAGCTTTTCCAGCCCATCGGATATGGCAGCAACCGATAGAGGATGGAGAATTTGTGCCAAACAAGCCAGGTCACTCCACAGCTTTTGGCAGCACCCCGGCCCTTGATCAAGCGTCAGGCTGAAATCACTCCATCCAGCTTTCTCAAGGTTGATATCCCTAGATTTCCTGAGCCGGCATCTCCTCACGGGGACACAGGCCCAGCCACCGCGGAGCGGCTTGGCCTTGACAGGCGGCAGATGCGCGATAAAATTGCATGTTCCGACGGGAAGGGATGCCTGTATCTGATATCCCTGAGTTCCCGTCGCCGGGGACGGTGCATCGCGCAGATGCCGCCTGTCAGGGCTGGCGGACGGGATTGCTTATTACTTCCTTCCATCTTTTAAGTGTTTTCTAAATTTCAGACTTAGGATTTTTACCCCCTGTACACAACCTCCCCATCTACGATGGTGTAGTGCACCACGCCGGGAAGTTTCATGCCGATGAAAGGCGAGTTAGCTGATCTGGAGGCGAATTCCGGCGGGACAATCCACTCCTCGTCGGGATCGAAGATCGTGAGGTCGGCCGGCGCGCCGGGCTCGATACGGCCTGCGTCGAGGTGATAGAAATCAGCCGGATTGCAGGTGAGGCAGGCAAGCGCCTGCATCATAGTGAGATGGCCCGGATTTACCAGATTACGGATCGCAAGGGAAAGAGCCGTCTCGAGACCGATCATGCCGCTCGGAGCTTCGACGAAGGGGCGGGCCTTTTCCTCTGCCGAATGGGGGGCGTGGTCGGTGGCGATGATATCAATAGTGCCGTCCTGAAGGCCCCGGATGATGGCCATACGGTCGCGCTCGGTGCGAAGAGGAGGATTGACCTTGGCGAGTGTTCCGCGGGTAAGGATCGCGTCTTCTGTGAGGGAGAAGTGATGGGGCGTCGCTTCAGCGTGAATGGAAGGGTGCTGAGTGCGGGCCCGGCGCACGTATTCAACGCCTTCCTCAGTGCTGATGTGCTGGATGCACAAAGGCGCGTCAAGGGAAGCGGCAATTTCAACATCTCTGGCGAGCAGTGTGTATTCAGCCTCACGGGGGGAACCTTTGAGGCCCAGGGCCCGGGCTGCTGTGCCGCCGCCGTTGATGCCGTTTTCGGAGATATAACTCTTGTCTTCCTCGTGCAGGCTGACCGGGAGTTCCAGTTTTTTGGCGATCGCCAGGGCTTCTGCCAGAAGGGAAGCATCCATGATGGGCAGGCCGTCATCGGTGAAACCGGCGGCTCCGCAGGAGGCAAGGGCGCGAAGGTCGTTCAGCTCCCTGCCGGCCATGCCTTTGGTGACGTTGGCGCAGCTGTAGAGACGGACCGGAAGCGTGCGGCCCCTCTCAAGAATATCATTCAGTATTTCGGGGGAATCTACAGGGGGCTTCGTATTGGCCATCAGAACGACGGAGGTATAGCCGCCCTTCACCGCGGACTGCGCGCCGGTGGAGAGATCCTCCTTGTAAGTAAACCCGGGGTCGCGGAAATGGGAGTGCGTGTCGATGAGCCCCGGGCAGACGATCATGCCGGATGCGTCCAGGACAGAGGCGCCGGCGGGGGCCATCAGGTGTTTATCTATTTTGACAAAGCGGCCGTGGTCGATCAGAATGTCCCGTCTGCCTTCGGTGCCGGAAGCGGGATCGATCAGGTAACTGTTCTGAATTAAAAGCATAAAGTTATCTCCTGTGTGCATGGTTATCGGGACAATTACAGTATAACATGGAAGAGGCGGACAGCATTGTAGCAGAATCTGTATTTTCTGCTATAATTAGTATGTTAAAGTCTGTAGTCAAGAAAGGAAATTATGATATGTGGGTTATACGCGCGCTGATCGCGCTTTTATTTGCGGCCCTGATCATTCTGATCGACCTGCCGCTGCATCTGATCACTTCACTGATCGAGAAGGCCAAGCCGGGCTCCTGCACTGAGTTCCGCCACAGCTACGCCAGATTTGCGATGGAAGGGATCTGGACACTGGCAGGCGGCAAGGCCATTATTCTCGGACTTGATAAAGTGCCGACGGATAAGGCTGTGCTGTTTGTGGGCAACCACAGGAGCATTTTCGACATCATCCTGGCGGGATCCCTCATCAGATATCCGGTCGGGTTTGTCGCCAAAAAAGAGCTGAAGGGAACGCCGATCACAATGATCATGGAGGAGATCCACTGCCTGTTTCTGGACCGCGAGGATCCCAGGCAGGGCCTCAAGACGATCCTGACAGCCATCGATTATGTCAAGGACGGCATCTCGATGTTCATTTTCCCCGAGGGAACACGCTGCAAGGTGGAGGGAACATTTCTTCCTTTCCACGCCGGCAGTTTCAAAATAGCGACGAAGGCCAAGGTCCCGGTGAT
>CADBIU010000063.1 GCA_902794825.1 uncultured Lachnospiraceae bacterium | reverse complement strand
CATTTCTGTTAAGTTGTCATATATTCGATTGTGATGGTCTTTCGGACGCCTGTCTGGCAGGTTGTCCGTGCTGCCTCTTTTCAGCGGCAACTCTGATATCTTATATCAGCCCGCTGTGATTGTCAAGCACTTTTTTAGGTTTTTTCAGAAGCCGTCAGGCTCGAAAATTCGTTTGTGCCCGCCTCTCTTACAGCGGCGAATGCTATGATATCACTTCTCTTTCTCAGATGCAAGCACTTTTTAATAAAATATTAAGAATACTTTTTTCTTTAGAAAGAAAAAGTTAATTTCACGGAATCCCGGAAATTAACCTTTCAGAGTTCCACTTTGTGGATCTCCAGAGCGGAGAAAGAGGGATTTGAACCCTCGCGCCGGTTTCCCGACCTACACCCTTAGAGGGATTTGAACCCTCGCGCCGGTTTCCCGACCTACACCCTTAGCAGGGGCGCCTCTTCAGCCTCTTGAGTATTTCTCCTCGCCTGATTTAAGCATTAAATATGGTATTTGTTACGTTCTTTTTAAGAACGTACTAATGATTATATAGATTTGTTTTCAGTTTGTCAATTACAAGATACAGGTATTTTCAAGTTTTCAGATACAATATATGCCGGTCTCCTGCTTTTTGACCGGAGACCGGCATCACTGTTTTCGTATTCAGTCAAGGATCCTTCTGCAGACCTCGTCGAGTTCCGCGTCCGAGGGATGTCCGGGTTTCCAAAGGATCGTCTGTCCGTCACCCTTGTATCTGGGAATAATGTGCATATGGAAATGGTTTACAGTCTGTCCTGCAGCCTCACCATTGTTCTGTACAACATTGAGCCCGTCCGCACCAAGTTTATCCTTGAGCATCTCCGCAACGGTCTTTGCAGTTTCCATCGCCTCCGCCGCCCAGTCCTGCGGGATCTCAAAGAGGTTTGCAAAGTGCTCCTTGGGAAGTACCAGGGCGTGTCCGTCTGTGGCGGGTCCGTTATCCAGGATCACCCTGAATTTCTCATTCTCGTAAATGGTCCTGCTGGGGATATCGCCGTTCGCTATTTTGCAGAAAATACAGTTATTATCTTTCAACTTTCTACCTCCTTCATAGCAAGTATCATGCGATTTGATTATAACAGGACTCCCGCATGATTTCATCTGTATTCATATTCCATATTTCCGAATCTGACCTCATCTCCCCGATGCACCCGTCTCTTTTCATTCGGCTCCAGCCTTGTGCCGTTGATAAAGGTGCCGTTTGTGCTGTCAAGGTCCCGAATCTCAATGCACCCCTCTTCGCCCTTGTAAATTCTCGCGTGAACCCTGCTGACAGAAGGATCAGGCAGGACCACGTCGACATAAGCCTGCGCCTTTCCGACAGTGGTCGGAAGTGTTCTGAGATCGATCCTGCTGCCTCTGTCCCGGCCGTATAGTCTTCCTATCGTCTCCTGTTCGCTGAAGCGCACCGTATTTCCGGCCTCTTCATCGCTCAGCCTGTACTCCTCCACTTTTCCCGAGCCAAATACAGGCAGGTCCTTCTCATCGCTTTCCAAATAGGAGGGATTCCTGCTCCACTCTTCCTCTCTCCGCATTCTGCGCGACTCGCGGACACGAAGGACTGTCTCCGCAATGATCAGACATGCGCTTACCAATAAGAGGATCGACCCTGCAATACACAGTCTTCTTTCCCTCTGTGAAATATAGACCAGAAGCTGCACGGCGATCAATCCCCCTGCACCTGAAAGAAGAAGCAGGATAAGAAGTATTCTGAACACGAGTTGCTTTTTACCGAAGCTCCCTGTGCTCCGATCGGGCTCCCGGCTTTTCGAAGGCTCTGTGTCCGCTTCTGTACCTGTTTTCGTTGTATACCGATCCGGTCTGTCGAAATCCTCATGCTTAGTTTCCTGTGTGTGTCTCCCGGACGACGGCTCCGTTTCGATCTCCCAGGGCTTTGGCGTATTTTTTTGTGAAACCGCTTCTCTGACCGATTCCCGCAGAGCCTGTCTGTCTCCCCCGGCTGCGGCGCACAGCCGATAAGCCGCAGCAGCAGCGCTCTTATCTGCCCCGTCGATTCCATCTGCCAGAAACCGGAAAACATCCGGGCTGATCACTTCCCCCGGATAATAAGTAAAACTGTACTTTCCCGAGGAGAGATCATAAAAGATCTGATCTGCTGTCAGCACCAGATGCTGCTCGTCTAATAAATACTCCGAAAGCGTTCCGGACATATCGCTCAATGCCTCCAGGAGCCTGAACAGTTCCGCTCCGGGAATCCCGCGGCCTTCATACAGTGCGCTCAGACTCTGTTTGCCGGTGGTCTCATAATATAGAAAGCTTTCTCCGTCTATATGCCTCAGCCCGCACGGCAGTATTCCCTCGATCCTGTTCATCTCCAGCATCCTGTACTGGTACCCCGTTGTCCCTGCTTCCGGCGGGCATGGAATGATCATATAGCTGCGCATTGTATCTTTATAATAAGTAACCTTCATACATATGGTCCTTCTTCTAGTCGCCCACAGCCTGCTGTGCTATTGCCGCAATTCTCCTGAATCTGCGAAAAGATCGCGGCGGGTCTGTTTTTCGTGCCTTCATCGTCACCTTCAGTTCCCAGACTGCCCCCTCATCTCCCGTTTCGGTCAGCAGCGCCGGCGCCATCTCTCCCGTCACTGACGCTGTGATGTCGCTTCCTCCTCCCGTTTCAGCCGAGCAGCTGCTCAGCATAAAAAAGTTTGAGGTGTCGATCTTTACATCCGGCGTACTGTCCCCTCTTGCTATGCTTTGCCTATATGCGGCCGTATACAGGTCCTGTGTCATCCGGCACTTATCATATAGAAAAAACGTCGCATATAGAACCATGATCACCAGCGCGAATACTGCCGGAAAGATCATTGCGGCTTCCAGCGTCATATATCCCTCAAGTTCTCTTTTCATAATCTGTGTCTCCCGTCTTACACTTATGACAACGCTGCCGCGATCAAAAGCAGACTTGCGGAGGACGCAAGAAAGGGGATGAACGCGATCCTGTCTCCCGCTTTTCTTCTCCCGGTCCACACGCCTATTGAGCAGACCAGCGCAGCCATGAGCAGCGCCGTTTCCGCGATCATAACTGCAGCTGTGATCCCCGTGAACAGTCCGCAGACCGCCAGACAGATTCCATCTCCCTCTCCGATCTTCCCTTTCAGTACAATAGAAAGGAGCAGCAGGAGCGCGCCCGGCACTGCGCCTGCCCAGAGTTCCCATTTTGAAATGAAGCTGTGGTCAAACAAATTTGCTCCTGCCGCTGCCGCGAAGAAAACCCCCGGTATCCACACAGGGATTCTCTTCGATCTTTGATCCGGCAGCGCAGCCATCCACAAAAAAATACAGGCGCACAGAAGTCTTGTCATATACCCCTTCATTTTTTTATCAGCTCCCTGCTTAGTGGCTGCCAGCGTGTTTTCCGCCGCAGACAGGGCAAGGCCTGTAACGCTCTTTTGCCTCATCACTCTCCATCGTTGTCAGGTGCCTGACGATCCCGCTGCAGTTGCGGTCGGAATGATACCGGTTTCCTTCCTTTGTAATATATACAATCCCCTTTCCGCCCGGTCTGCAGCATTCACAGGGATAGTACTTCGCCCCATTGCCGCTCCTGTAATTGTCAACCTCTGACGCGGACACTGCCCTTACCTGAGGGTTGAGGTATATACAGCCGGTATCCGTGTGGTAGACCTCCCCATAAGTTGTGACATAGACCTCCTCCTTATTTCCGCCGCCGCTGCCCCCGGCCATGCCGCTCCCGGGTGTCCATCCCACCCAGGCGTGACCGCAGTATCTCGCCTGCATCGCGAAATCCGGAAACGCCACAATGCGCACAAAGGGCCTGATCCTGCAGTTTACGATGATCTCGACCCGGTCTGCCTCTGTCATGATCTTCGACTGGGCAAAAGACAGTCCGGCCTTTCCTCCAACCACACAGGAATGCTTCCAAAAGGATTCTCCCAGGTAGGAGGTTACTTTGTTTCTCACATAGGTCTCTGAGACGAGCAGCGACATAGCGGTTCCGCTGTTTGCTTCTTCCGATCCGCCGCCGCTGCCTTCCCCGGCTCCCGGCGCGAATCTCGTATAGTATGCCGCTTCGCAGACTTGTTCTCCGGCCTGTTGAAGCGCTGCCTGCAGACCGCTCTGAAGTCGGACCGCCTCAAAGATAAACAGCAGATTCATCACAAAAAACACAAACAGCGGCACTGCCAGCGCGGCTTCGAGCGTCATGCTTCCGGCAAAAGAAGGCGGGAGAGATGTCCCTGCCGTCCGTTCAGACGCCCGGAGAGGCTCTTTTTTGTCTACATCTGTCAAAATATTGCCGAACGGCAGAAACATCTCTCCCGCCTCCTTTCTGACATCTCTTTTCTTTCCTTAAACCGCTCAATTGTAACCGCTGCTTCCGCTGAACAGAAACTCTGTGCCGCAGGCCTTAGCACCTGCATTCATATTGAACTCATCCAGGCATAGATCCATTCGAAAACCGCTGTTCCCTGTGATCCTGCGCAGGTCCATTTCCATCACATCCATTGTCCTCTGTGTTTTGACCGAGCTTCCTGAAAGGAGCAGAAGCCCCTGAAGATAAGCGCGGTAATCCAGCCCCTCGCCGCTGTCTCTGTCTCTGACCGCAGTCAAGGGAGTCAGCAGTTCATACAGGCGGGTCTTCCAGGAATCTCCTGTCTTGAAGACCGGAACTTTCCCGCCTTTCATAAGAGTCCTCACATCCTGAACGCTTTCCAGATAACTCCAGGCCAGGGCAATCGCGTACGAGGCGGGCTCCTCCAGCTCCGGACTGAGCAAAAGCAGCGATGCTGCCGCCGCCACTGCGCGGACCTGCCCCATGCGGCTCTCATCCGTGAACAGATACGCGCAGTTGGACGCCTCTCTGATCAGGATCAGCCGTGCGGCCGTTCCTTCAAGATTCTCCCGGTCGGATCCTTTCCCGCACAAAATATACTCAGTCTGATAGCGGAGCTGCCCATCCTCCGAAGGATTCACACAACTGCCTGTCTTCTCGTAAATATACCTGTCGAACAGGATCTCATCTGCAGGCGGATATTTGTGGGAGTTGACCGCTGTCATTCCTGTCCCCAGATGAACCTTCCGTGCGCTGAGTACGTTTTCTGTCTCGACTTGTCTGTCGGATAATCCGCCAATATCCCCGAAGACCTGACGAAGAACAGGAAGCAGCTGAAAAGATCCCATTCGATCGACCATGTTCTCCGCTTCCGAGGGCTCGTCCGACGCCGCTTCATACTCCTTAGCAGTAACCTCCTCTTCTCTCTCTTCTTTTTCCTCGTTTTCCTGCTTCTGATCCTCTCTTCGATCCCTCAGCGCCTGCTTCAGGTCCTCCCGGCTCTTCTCAGTCTCGGCCGTCCACTCTCTCCCGCTGATCTCAAGACCTCTCCACTGATCCGCCGTCACCAGCATTTCGGAGATCACCGCTCCGGCCGGATCCGCCGACATATATGCGTATACCTGCTCTCTGACTGCCTTCCCTCCGTTATCACAGGCGTATCTCGCCTCAGGCACCCGGACATCCGAGATCTCCATTGATGTCCAGTCCCTGAGCCTTCCGAATATGGGCGCAGTCTTCCTGGCGCAGTTGCTGTCCATATAATTCCTGAGATGCTGTGCGAACTCATCATTCCCTCCCCCCGGTCCGCCGTAAGACGTGTCCGTAAAGAAAAGGTCGTATCTGCTGTGCAACTCCCTGTGGAATTCCGCCAGCGCCGCGTTCTGCGCAATGCGGCTTACACTCTCCATCTGCATGCGCGCGGCGCCGAGCCTGGCACCGCTGATCAGCACAAGGTAAAGAGTGAGAAATGCCGCAAGGGTCAGAACAAGGTACACTGTCATATAGCCATCGGTTTCCCGGCCTGATCCCTCTAACATTTTCTGCTTCCGGCTGCGGAAATGATCGAATTGCTGTCGCTGCTGATCTTCTGGAACACCTTTTTGACGAGGTCGTTGAGCTGCTTCTTGAATATGATCACCAGCCCTATCAGGACCACGATGATAAGTATGATCTCGACGGTTCCCATACCCGCTTCGTCTCTAATAAAATCTCTGGCTGTCTCTCTCATTTTTTCTCCTTTCCTTTGTGTCATTCTCTTCATGCCGCAAAACTGTAATAGGCAGGAATTATAATGATCAGCATTGTGATGGCGAGCATCATGATCATAGGCAGAAGCAGTTTCGTCTCCGCCTCCTCTCCCAGCTTTCTCGCTGTATTCTGCCTCTCTTCAAAAGATGCCTTCGCCTCCTGCTGCATTACAGACAAAAGTTCTTGATTTCCCTTCTTGAGATTCTGGGCCAAAATAGCACTCAGCCTGGTATACTGCCTGGATCTGCAGCGCTGGCCGAAATCCGCGTATGCGTCTGCCTCCGGGACTCCGCTCGCGAGTTCTCTGCACACCAGAAGGATCTCTTCATAGGCGCTCTGCTCTCCGAGCCCTTCCGCTCTCCTCTTTGTATACTCCTCTCCAAGCCTGATGAATGTGCTCCGGATACTCAGCCCAGCGCCCAGATAGAGGACAAATTTGCTGATGATCCGGGGATAATCAAGCATCATCTGCCGTTCCCTCTGTACTACCCTCTCGTGAAGTCTGCTTCCCATGACTGCTGCCGCCAGAAAAGCAACGATCCCCGAAAATACCAGCATCGCCATGCCTGTCCCCGCCGGTTTCTCCTCCCAGTAAAGAGATTCCTTCTCCATTTCATAGGGAAGCGGCATAGCTGTTTCGGATACACTCTGCGCATCCGCGCTCTGTATTGCTTCCCTGATCCTGAGGGATAGTGCGTCTTCCGCCGAGAGTTCCGGACCAAACACTGTGACCGGATACTCCCTGCTCCACCTGAGCCCGCCGCCAATGCCGTTGTCATAGCTGAGTATGGCCGTCAGCGTCACCTCCCTGCTCTCTCCCTCCCCCATCCCCGAATTTCCCACCGTTCCGTCCGCGTCGACAAGAGCATAACTGCTGCTCTCCCAGGCTATCTCAAAGGGATACCCCTCGACAGTTCCGGGCAGGTCCAACGGCTTCGTCACCCGCCCGAGGCTCTCATTCTCTCCCAGAATCCTCTCGGGCAAAAGCGCGAATACTTCATCCGCCATGGAACGCGCCTCGTTTTCACTGAACTTTCTCGAACGGACCTCCAGCCTGTAGTCCCCCTGATGGACCTTGCTGATATCCCCGCCTTCCGCCTCCTGTACAACATAAGCTTCCAGTTCCGTGCTTCGGTCTTCCCCGCCTATCTCTTCTCTGATCAGTTCTCCGTCCCGGAGGAGCATGTTCCCCTCTGCAGCGGCATAACCCGCGACAGCGAGAATATCCCCTGCCAGAATGATCAGGAGCGCGATCCTGATCCTCCCCACGCAGAACTTCTTCTCCTCTCCCTGCAGCCTCCCGTAGGGATACAGGAGTGATAAGTCTCTTCTGACTCCGCTCTCCCGCAGAAGGCCTCCTCCTATCTTTTGCCCCCACGCCCGCCCTCTCTCGTAGAGATATTCCGCAATTCTGCCTGCCCCTTTCCCTTCACTGCCTCTTGAAACAAACCACAGCACCAGATATGCCGCCAGGATCAGCCCGTAGATATAGATTTCCATCCCTTCTCCCTTCCGGCGCAGGCGCGCCGCGTTCTTTTTCGTTTCCTTTACAGTGTCACCGCCAGTATCTTCTCCGACAGAGCCAGCGCGCACAGGTATGCGCCAAGGCACAGCGTCATGAACGCGATCCCCTCCGGGTTGTGATAGAGTACATCGAAAAATCCCGGTGATGTGATCCCTATATAGAAGATGATCATAAACGGCGTGACGTCCATGATCCGCTGTTCGAGTCTCCGGTTACCCAGCATAATGCTGATCTCATTTTCAACATCCAGCCTCTCCTCGATCAGCGCGGCAGTCCGCGACAGGATCTCGGTCATATTTCCTCCGCCGCGCTTTGCGATCCTGAAAATCTCCGCAAATTCCCTGATCTCCTCTGTCCCGGCTCTCTCCGCCAGATCATCCAGCAGTTTTTCCAAAGGGATCCGGTTATCAAGGCCTCCGACCAGCCGGGTCAGTTCCCTTGTGATCGGAGCATATTCTCCGTATTCATACACCATCTCCCTATATCCTTCCCGAAAGGCGTTCTCCGGGGAATCCCCCGATCTGAGCGCATTGTTCACACTGCCCAGCAGTTCCCTGAACTGCTCCGAGAGAATCTTTTTCTTTTTCTCACGTTCCCCCTTCAGCCTGTATAAACAGTAGGGAAACGCAAAAGGGGAGAGGATGACGACGGCTATCCGGGACTGATAAAACAGCCACGCGGCAGCCGCCGCCATCATGAATCCCTCAACCAGATATAGGAGCGCGCGTTCAGATATCAATCCCCGCCATTTCAAACTTAAATCTGTGAGTGATCTCGTTTTCTTTTCTCCAGACGCCGACGATCTTCCCATTTTCCTCCCCCGTCTCCATAAACCTGTACAGCGTGGACAGTATGATCTGCCCGCTTTCCTCCATTCCCATGACTTCCGCTACCTCCAGAAGTTTCCGGCTCCTGTCACGGAGTCTTCCCAGGTGCACTATGATATCGATCCCCGAGGCCAGCTGCCCTCTGATCGCCGGTACCGGCAGTTCCATCCCCATTAAGATCATTGTCTCAAGCCTCGAGAGCATATCCCGCGCGCTGTTAGCGTGGCCCGTGCTCATACTCCCGTCATGTCCCGTATTCATCGCCTGTATCATATCGATTGCCTCCGGTCCCCTGACCTCACCGACCACGATCCTGTCCGGGCGCATCCGCAGGCTCGCCCTGATCAGTTCCCTGATGCTGATGGGCCGGCAGCCCTCCACATTTGCGTTTCTGGCCTCCATCTGAACAAGGTTGGGCACATGCCGGATCTGAAGCTCCGCATTGTCCTCTATGGTGATCACCCTCTCCCCGGGATCAATACAGTCGGATAATACATTCAGAAATGTCGTCTTCCCCGAGCCGGTCCCGCCGCTGATAAAAATATTGAGGCCTGCCCTGACGCATTTACCCAGAAATTTCGCGACTTCCTCCGTAATGGAGCCAAAGCGCAGCAGGTCGTTCATTGTGATCGGATCCTGAGGAAATCTGCGGATCGTCAGGATCGGGCCGTTTACCGCGATCGGATTAAGGACCACATTTACACGGTCTCCGTTCTCCAGCCTGCAGTCCACGATCGGAGACGCGGTGTTGACAACGCGATTTGAGGCCCCTACGATCTGCTGGATCACATCTTCAAGTTTCTCCGGCGAAGAGAACTTTCCCGGATACCTGGCCAGACTTCCTGCTTTTTCCATGAAGATGTTGTCCGGCCCGTTCACCATGATCTCCGTCACTTCCGGGTCCTCGAAGAGGCATTAAAATGACCGGATCCTCTCCGCCGTTTGTCAGCTGCCGGTCTATGAGGTCCAGAACTTCGCTGTCGGGAACCTCCCTGGAGAAATCGATCTTTTGCATGATGCTGCTTCGGATCTCATCCCGGATCGCGGGATATGACGGATTCATAAAAGGCCCTCCTCTTCTAAGATCTCCCTCACACAGGCCGCCAGTTCCCCATGTGTGAGCATAAGGATATTTCCCGGCAGCTCCCGAAAGACAGGAAGTCTGCACCTTCTGGTCTTCATGAAGATGTCCTCGTACTGCGTGCTCTTAAGGAGCGCCTCATACTGAGTCATCTTGGCCCTGGCTATTCCGTCCTCCCGGATTATGGTAAATATGAAATCGCACTGTCTCATTATTTCAAGGACGCCGTCCACCTGCTCGCTCAGGTCCAGGATGCAGTATTCGTAATCCGTCACCTTCTCGATGGTCCGCAGCAGTTCCAGCCACTGCTCCGCCCTGATCGACCGAAGCAGGAGAAAGGATTCCATGGGCGGGAGAAAATCCAGATCGCCTATCTTTTCCGTCATATAGCGGAGCTGGCCCGACAGTTTCTCCCTGGCGCAATCGTTATAATACAAAAGGTCGCTGACGCTCCCCCTGAAACTGCGGTTAAGCATTGTCTCAAATCCGGAGTAAGCCTCAAAATTCAGGTACAGCGCAGGAGAAGCGGCCGAGAGCAGCTGCCCCATACACAGCGAGAAGGTTGTCTGAAGGCACCGCGTGAGAGGTGAATAGATTCCGATCAGTTTCATCGGTTTTCCGTGGCGGACCCCCTCGGACATTCCCTCCTCCCGGGTCATGCACATCTCGCGGATCCTGTCGCAGATGTTCCCCACAGACTGGTATTTGCTCATGTTCTCGGGCTTTTCCATATAAGTGCTGCTCTCGTTCAAAAGCAGGATATCTTTGAACCCGGCCTTCCCGATCTCCTCCGTATACTGGGACTGCGCGATCACAAGAAGCCCTGTGGTCTCCGGCGTCTCCCGCTCGAGAAAAGTCTCTCTTCCCGTGTAGAGGTAGATGTCCCCGGGGAGCCTCCCCTCCTGCCTGAGGTATTCCATAAGATGTTGCCCATAAGAAACTTCGCTGTCGCAAATGCAGACTCTGCGCGCACCGGCCGCGCCTCCGCTGTTAGTCATTTGACGCTCTCCTTTCATCAGGCAGTGCACAAAGCGCCGTAAATTCTCCTGCGGGCGCATCAAAATAAAGCCTGCCGGCCTGCCTGTCACATGTCCTGCGGAAATTAAAACGTTACAAGGGATGGGCTCTGTATTCCAAGCTGCTCGAGAAGCAGACAGAGCACGACGCTGATGCCTATCGGCACAGCAAAATGAACAGTTCGGGATAAATCCCGGTATCTGATCAGCAGAAACGCGGAGATTCCCGCGCCGATCAGAAAAGAAAGAACAGTACCAAAGAGAAACCATCCGGGCCCCATAAACGGAGCCAGTGCCATGAGGAGTTTGATGTCTCCCGCTCCGAGGCCTCCCGCTTTCCAGAATGGAAAGAGAAGAAGCAGCGTGGCCGCCATCACCCCCAGAGTCGGAGGAACCTCTTCAGGTATGCTCACCATTAGCAGCAGGAGGCCTGCCGCCAGCGTTGGAAGGGTCAGGAAATTGTAGATCCTCCCCCGCCGCAGATCAGACGCTGCGGCTGCCGTCACGAACAGTATCAGAACTGTCCGGCCGCCTTCGGTCAATGGCTTCACCTCCTTCCTCCGGCTGGTGAATCTGATTATAAATGCTTTTCCGCCGGGGGTACAAACTTTGGTAAAACGGTCAAAACCCGGCGGAATTTCCGCCGAAGAATCCCGAAAAAGCCTGTTTTTATACCGTTTTGTGCCTGCCAATAGCGGTACATATTTATTGCAAGCGCATTGGCCATCTTATATAATGATAGTGATATCGGTTTTATAAAACCATTAAATTACAACCGCTTTTCCGAAGATGGAAAGCAGAAAGAGAGTATCAGTATGGCAAAATTTGTTTGCACAGTATGCGGTTACATCTATGACGAAGAAGCCGGCGATCCCGATAACGGCATCGAGCCCGGCACCCTTTTTGCGGATCTTCCCGATGATTGGGAGTGTCCTCTCTGCAGCGTAGGCAAGGAAGACTTCGAAGAGGAAGCCTGAGCCCGCGCACCGGTCAGATGAACGGACCCGCAATATTTTGACCAATACGAAAAGAACCCGTGCAGTTTCCTGCACGGGTTTCTTCTGTTTCCGGTAATTCTCTTATCTGGCTTCGCCAAACACATCGTCGACGATCGCCTTGACTGTAGCAGCCGTCTTTCTGAGTTCGTCCAGTTCATCCTCGCTCATATCAAGCGGTACCAGGCACTCGACGCCGTTTCTGCCGACAATGGCGGGCATGCTGAGCGCAAGTCCGTCGATATCAAAGGCGCCGTACATCAGGCTCGAGACGGGAAGAACAGACTTCTCATCGCGCACGATCGCTTCGCATACTCTGCGCACGCCCATAGCGACGCCGTAGTACGCGGCTTTCTTCTTTCTCGTGATCACATCCGCACTGGTCCTGACTTCCTTGGCGATCATGTCAAAATAGTCTGAAGGGTCCGGATATCCGCGCATCTCGCAGAAATCGCGGATCGGAATTCCGGATACGGTCGCGCTGCTCCAGATCGGGACCTCGCCCCTGCCCTGCTCGCCTACCATGTAGGCGTGAACATTGCGTGCGTCCACGCTCAGTTTCTCACTGAGGAGAGATCTGAGCCTTGCGGTGTCAAGTACTGTACCAAGGCCGAGGATCCTACCCTCTGCCCAGCCGCTGATCTTCAGCGCCGCGTAAGTGAGAATATCAACGGGATTGGCGACGATCAGCATGACGCCCTCTTCATTTCTCTTCGCGATCTCGGCGATCACGGTCTTGAAGATCTGCACATTCTTCTTCACCAGGTCCAGCTTCGTGTCATCGCTCCTCTGTACTCCAGCAGCGGTCACGATAATAATGCCCGCGTCTGACAGATCGTCATAATCACCCGCATAGATCTTCATAGGTCTCGCAAATGTAAGACCCTGCGAAAGATCCATAGCTTCTCCCTCAGCCTTATCGGGTAACGAATCGATCAAAACCATTTCCGTGAACAGTCCGCTCTGCATAAGAGCGAAGCAGGATGCCGCGCCTGAAGAAAAATACTCCATTTGTAGGCTACCAATACACCGGAACTAATATATTTAATTGTGCGGCTTCCCCAAGCTGTCGCCGAACTTCACCGCGGGTCCTCCCGCTGAGCCCGGATCATTCTGCCGCTGTCAGGCCAAGTTCATAATTGAGATATTTAATGACCTCATCAGCGTCAATACCGTGAACCATGCACGCCTCGCTGAGAGATTCCATCTGAGAAGAGGGGCAGCCGATGCAGCCCATTCCGCAGTTCATCAGTACATATGCTGCCTCGGGATACTTCCTGAGGATCTCCGCGATCAGCATATCACCGTCAACAGGTGTCTTATCTTCATTTCCCATAATAAATGTCCTCCAAAATAGTCTTTAAAAATACTCTGTATACTAGTAATTATAGGGATTTTTTACTGCATTGCAAGCATTCCCTCCCCTTCTGCACAGCTGCGAAAAGAATGAAAGCCGCTATGTTGCA
>CADBIU010000062.1 GCA_902794825.1 uncultured Lachnospiraceae bacterium | reverse complement strand
AAAAGCAGCCAAAGTATATTCAATAAAAGTCTCATGATCTAATCCTCCTGTATTTAAAACTATATCGTTTTCGTGCTTCTATCTAATATACGGAAACGCGTCAAAAAATCAACATAATTTTTTCATTTACAATAATGATTTTTTGCGTATACTAATCTGTACATAGGACAACAGATATAAAAATATGAAACAAAAGGAGTAAATCATGGAGAAAAACGAGCAGTTTTCCGGCCAGAATAATACTGAACAGATTATGGCCGGACAGAATATATCCGAACAGCGCAGCGCTCTCAAAGCCGGGAAAACGATCCCGCAGATCATCTCCGGTTCCGCGGTCTGGACCTGCATACTGGCTTATGTTCTGATCCTGGCAGGCCAGCTCATAGGTGAGCTTGCGGTGCTGGCATCCGGTGCTTTAAAAAGCGACCTGGGTACCACAGCCGGCCTATACTTTTCATTCGCGGGTATTTGGCTCGTTCTCTTTTTAAACGCGCTCATTAAGAAAAACCGCCCTCTGTTTAAGGCGTACGGAACCGGCTGTAAGGGCAACAATGCCGTCAACCTGCTGATCGGTTACCTGATCGGCATCGGTATGAACGGCGCGGCTATACTGATGGCATGGATGCACGGCGATATCAGGATGTATTTTGACAAGTTTGAGCTGATACCATTCATTATCCTCTTTATCTCTGTCTTCGTGCAGTCGGCGGCGGAAGAAATGATCTGCCGCGGCTTCATTTATCAGCGTGTCCTGCGCACTTACAGGGGCAGGTTCTGGCTGGCGGTGATCATTAATTCCGTATTCTTCGGAATGATCCACCTGGGAAATAATGGCATATCAGCTATGGCTGTCGTAGATCTTGTCGTGACGGGCCTTCTCTTTAGTGCGATGGTTTACTATTTTGACAGTTTATGGATGGCGATGGCGGCGCATGCCGGCTGGAACTTCACGCAGAGCATTCTCGCGGGACTTCCCAACAGCGGGAACGTCGTCCCATACTCGGTATTCAAGCTTGACGCGGCGGCAGCGCGCGACAGTTTCTTCTACAACGTCGCCTTCGGCGTCGAGGGGACGGTCCCGGCGATCGCGATCCAGGCCGTAGTTCTGGTCGCGCTCGTTGCTGTCGGCATCAAGCTGGGCGGAAAGCCCACAGATATCTGGGCAGGCGAAGAGACGTAAGCTGCCGCCCGCAAGGCAAAATGAAAAAAAGGACCCCGGGGGGTCCTTTTTTTGTGCCATATAGAGACCTTTGGGGTACCTTTTTTCGCTATGGGACCTCTGGCGCAATGGGACCTCTGGGGTCCCTTTTTTCAATATACAAAAGCCTTATCGTGTCCGCTGTGCAGCGCGTCGTAAATCTGGCCGGGCCTGCAGGAATCTCCCACCAGGATGAACTTGTCTCCGTATGCTTCGCGCAGCGCTTCATAGTCGGGTCTGTCGGGACGGACGCCCATTGCCAGAACGACCAGATCAGCAGGCAGGCTTGTCTCATCGCCGGTCTTTGCGTCAGCGATGTTCACCGCGCCGTCTTCAACAGCTGTCAGCTTCCTGCCTTTCAAAATAGCGCCGCCGTTCTTCATGATCTCCTGGGCGAGGTGCATGACCACGCTGGGATACAGGTTTCCTCCCACTTTGTCAAGCATCTCGACTACCGTGACCTTATTCTTCTCAGAGAGGTATTCCGCTGTCTCAAGTCCTGTGACGCCGCCTCCGATGATGACAATATTTTGATCCGCAGGGGGCGTCTCTCTTCCAAGGATCTCCTCCGCAGTGACCGCTCCTTCAATGCCGGGGATGGACGGCAGGACCGGTCTTCCGCCTGCTGCCATGAAGACTGCCTCTGAGCCGGTTGCTTTAATCGCTGCCAAATCCGCTTTCACGCCCAGCCGCACGTCTACGCCCGCTTCCTCAAGCTGCGCCTGCATAGTTTCCACAAATTCTGTGATCATTCCTTTATTCGGAGGGATTGCTGCGAGATTAGCAGTTCCGCCCAGTTTATCCTGCGCCTCGAACAAAATAGTGTCGAATCCGCGTTTTGCCAGCGTCAGGGCAGCTTCCATGCCCGCGGGTCCTCCGCCTATGACCGCCACTTTGCGGCCGGTGCCGTTCTTAACAAGTTTCTCGTCGCCGTACTCAAATTCACGGCCCAGAACAGGGTTGAGAGTACACCCCAGAGGTAGCCCGTCGTTAAGAATCCTGAAGCACTCCATGCATCCCAGGCATTTGCGGATCAGGATATCCTTGCCGGCTTTCGCTTTTTTGCCCCAGTCAGGATCTGCCAGGTGGCCGCGCGCAATGCCGACAAAGTCCACGGCTCCGTCTTCGAGCATCTTCTCCGCGAAAGCGGGGTGCTTGACGTTGCAGACAGCGATGACGGGGATCTTCACAGCTTTGCGGATATTGGCGGCCAGATTGATCTTCCACCCCTCTGCAAAGTAGCTGGGCTCAATGATGGTCGCGCCGGAATCGTATGTGCCGCAGCTGACGTTGATGCAGCTGATGCCGAGGGCTTCGAGATATTTTGCCTGAGCGATGCCGTCCTCCTCAATAATGCCGTCGGGCAGATAGTCGCTGCCGTTCATGCGGACAGAGATCGGGAACTTAGGGCCGCAATAAGCCTTGATGCCCATGATGATCTCCGTGATAAAGCGCATCCGGCCATCAAAACTGCCGCCGTATTTGTCGGTGCGCTTGTTGGTGTGGGGCGAGAGGAACTGGCTGACCAAATAGCCGTGCGCGGCGTGGATCTCGACGCCGTCGATGCCGGACTTCTGAGCGATCACTGCGCCGGTGACGAATTTGCGGACCATTGCCTCAACTTCCTCAGTGGTCAGCGCGCGGGGCTGTTCGCCGATGACTTTGCAGGTGACGTCTGATGCCGAAACGGGCTGTTTACCGCCGATCAGCCGGCTGGGGGTCTGGTTGCCCGGATGGTGAAGCTGAACGAAGATCTTCGTGTCATAGGCGTGGACAGCTTCCGCAAGACGCGAGAGCTGTGCGATCATGTGAGTATTGGTGACGCTCAGTTGGTTGGGTGTGCCGACGCCGGTCTCGTCGTCGACGCGGGTAATCTCGGTGATGATCAGGCCTGCGCCGCCCCTTGCGCGGTCAGCGTAGTACTTGATCATGCGGGCTCCTGCTTCACCGGTGGACTCTGCCAGGGAACATCCCATAGCAGGCATCACGATGCGGTTCTTGAGCTCAAGATTTCCGATCATGCCGGGTTCGAATAGTTTTTTGTATGACATAAGGCTGCACTCCTTTCTTTTATTATCACTTCTTTGCAGCGTATGAACTTTGCGTTGCGGTTGTTGGTCCCGATCTGCTTATTTCATAATGTCATTTCTCTTTTCTCAAGGATCTTCCCTGTTCTGTATTTTGCCTAAAAAGAATGGCTGTGAAGGGACTATTATCCCCTCACAGCCGATATTTACATAGTTATGAATGATCTCAAGCCTTGCCTGCGCTGCCGAGAACGTTAACGATCTTGTGAGCGACCATATCCTTAACCGCCTGTCTTGCGGGTTTGAGATACTGTCTGGGATCGAAGTGATCCGGATGCTCAGCAAAGTATTTCCTGATATTGCCGGTCATAGCCAGGCGGATATCGGAGTCGATATTGATCTTGCAGACGGAAAGCTCTGCAGCGTGACGAAGCTCATACTCCGGAATGCCGATAGCATCGGGCATATTGCCGCCGTATGTGTTGACCATCTTTACGAATTCCTGCGGAACGGAGGAAGATCCGTGCAGAACGATCGGGAATCCGGGCAGCCTCTTGGAGACTTCCTCGAGAACGTCGAAACGAAGCGGCGGAGGAACAAGGATGCCGTCCGCATTGCGTGTGCACTGCTCGGGTTTGAACTTATAAGCGCCGTGGGAGGTTCCGATTGCGATCGCAAGGGAATCGCAGCCGGTTCTGGTAACGAATTCCTCAACTTCTTCGGGACGTGTGTAGCTGGCCTTGCCTGCCTCGACAACAACTTCATCCTCTACGCCTTCGAGAGTTCCGAGCTCTGCCTCTACAACAACACCGTGTGCATGCGCATATTCAACTACCTGCTTGGTCAGAGCAATGTTGTCTTCGAAAGACTTGGAAGAAGCATCGATCATGACAGAAGTAAATCCACCGTCGATGCAGTTCTTGCACAGCTCGAAGGAATCGCCGTGATCAAGATGAAGTGCGATCGGAATCTGAGGATTCTCAATTACAGCTGCTTCTACAAGTTTCACCAGGTAGGTGTGGTTCGCATATGCGCGCGCGCCCTTGGAAACCTGAAGGATTACAGGGCTGTTCAGCTCGCCTGCAGCTTCGGTAATACCCTGAACGATTTCCATGTTGTTCACATTGAAAGCGCCGATGGCATAACCGCCGTCATAAGCCTTTTTAAACATTTCAGTCGTAGTAACTAATGCCATTTCGTTGTCTCCTTTTTAGTATGTGGGTTAATTGGATGTTACTAATACTATTATAATGCTTTCGCGCCGAGAATCCAATCGCGAATAATCGACCTCTGGGGTAGTTTGTGGACAGATGTCCACAAACTACCCCAGAGGTCAGGAAAAACTCGAGAAAAACTACCCCAGAGGTCAAATGATAATGATAAGGCAAAATACTTGTTGACATTTCAACAAGTCGGTGCTATTCTTCTGAACGTTGACAAATCAACGTTTAACAATGTTTTGAAATAAAGAAGGAGAAACGCACAAATGGCAGTAAGAATTATTACCGATTCCACAGTTGATATAGCAGATAAATACCGCAATCTTTTTACCGTCGTCCCTCTCACTGTATCGTTCGGAGAAAAGGACTATATTGACGGCGTCACATTGAATAAGCAGGAGTTTTACCAAAAGCTCGTCTCCAGCCAGGAGCTCCCCAAAACCAGTCAGGCAACGCCCGCAGCGTTTGCAGAAGTATTCCGGAAACTTCAGGAAAACGGAGATGAGGCCGTCGTGATCACAGTCTCCTCCCGACTTTCCGGCACTTATCAGAGCGCCTGTATCGCCGCGGAAGATTTCGATAATGTCCGCGTCGTGGACAGCCTGAACGTCTCCATCGCATCCGGAATTCTTGCAGAGTACGCTTTACGCTGTGCTTCAGAGGGGATGGGACTCGATGAGCTGGCGCGTCACCTGTCAAAAAAGCGGGATGAGATCGGTCTTGTCGCTATGGTCGATACTCTCGAATATCTGAAAAAAGGCGGCAGGATCTCCGGAGCAGCCGCATTTGCCGGCGGCGTCCTGGGCATCAAGCCGGTCGTCACTTGCCGAAATGGTGAACTGACAGTTCTCGGCAAAGCCCGCGGATCCAAAAAAGCCAATAACCTTCTTGTCGAGCAGATCCGCAAAGATGGCGTTGATTTCTCTATGCCTCTCCTGCTCGGCTACACAGGCCTCTCAGACGACATGCTCCGCCAGTATATTCAAGACAGCCAGTGTCTTTGGAAAGGACATGTCACCGATTTGGACTGCGTACAGCTCAGCAGTGTCATGCCGGTCCCGGTGCCGTTGCAGTTGCTTATTTCAAATCCAGTGCGGTACAATAAGGCTATTCAATGATCACTACGCGAGCCCCTGCGCCGCGTTTGGAAAGGATGGCATAATGGAAAACCGTTTTGAGCATTTCAGTCTGGATATTTTTAACATTTCCAGGTACTGGAACAAGATCGCAACGGATGAAATGAAAAAATATAGTTTGAGGGGCACACATGCTCTCTATCTTTTGATGCTTGACGGCTATGAGGGAGAAATCACTGCTGCCCGGCTCGCCGACCTCTGCCAGCGTGATAAAGCAGATGTCTCCCGTGCTCTTGCTGACTTTCAGAAAAAAGGAATCCTGGAACCTTACAGCGGTCCCAGGTACAGGGCAACTCCGAAACTCACCCCTTTGGGCCGGACTATCGCCTCGCAGATCCGGGCGCGTGCTGCAGTCGCCCTCGACCTGGCCGGGCAGGGCATTACAGAAGAAATGCGCGAGAATATGTACCACTGCCTCGATCTCATTGCCGCCAACATGCGCGGTATTTGTGAAGAGGGATTGATGAATCAGTAAACCGGCTTTATTCGACCTCTGGGGTAGTTTTTTGTCTACAAACCACCCCAGAGGTCGATTGCACAAACCACCCCATGACAAACTACCCCAGAGGTCGAGGTTGATTGATGAATGCGGAAGGGTCTAGACCTCTGGGGTAGCCTAACACTGAGGTAGCCTAACAAGAAAAAAGCCAGAGGAGCTCTCCCCTCTGGCTTTTTACTTTCAGTGAAAAATCTGTATTTTGTCCGGTCCGGCATTTTACTCCGTGATCGCCCAGACTCTTGCGGGAAGGCCGGTCGCGCCTTCGATCCTGGGCCATGCAGCAAAGAGGACAGCACCAGCGGGCGCCACCTTGTCCAGATTGCGCAGGACCTCGATCTGCAGCTTTCCTTTGGCAAGTACGTAACGCTCGCAGGCAAGGTCTTCTGCTTTAGCAGCTTCCGCGGAGGCATCAGTGTCCAGCGTCTCGTGACCGTTCGCGGCGGCGTTCCTCTCCTCATAGATGTACTTGAGCGCTTCCATGGACCAGCCGGGGAAATTCTCGCTTCCATCTTCTGCTATGCCGGATAGCGCGTCCATATCCGGCCAGTTCTTGTACCAATCTGTCCGCAATGCCACAAAAGCGCCATCCGGGATCGGTCCATATTTTGCCTCATAGTCCTTGATATCCTGCGCAGTCACGGCATAATGAACGTCCTGCGCAACTTTGTCCGTGATATCGATCACGCACAGGGGGAACACGCCCTGCTTGACGTCATAGGCTTCCGAAAGATCTCCATCCTTAACAAAATGTCCCGGGAAATCAATGTGCGTTCCGAACTGTCCGGGAAATTTGAAGGTGTGGATTCGGCAGTCCAGCATCGGATTTCCCCAGTCAAAAACAACTTTGCAGAGTTCCACGCTTCCTTCCGGAATTCCGCTCCAGTAAGGGCTGTCATTGTTAAGACTGTGCGACAGTTCTACCCATTTCAGTTTCTTCGCTTCTTCCAGTGTCTCCCAAAGTTTGTACATGTTACCCCCTTTCTCTCAGAAACTATGCGAAATATCGCATAAATAAACTGATAACTGCATTTATTAAATCATAAAATTTCCGCTCATCAGTGTCAATCATTACAGGAAAACGATAAGGGAGTTGATCCACGGCCAGTTGATTTCCCGCCTCAGCCGCCGCGCCCCGGCGCTGTCGCGAGTTCCATCAGCCTGTAGATCTTTCCGTACAGGCGCCCGGTAAACAACACTTTGAAAAAAGTTCTGTCCACAGGCTTCAATTCGTTTACCAGCGCCGGTGGAGTAAAAGAGTGCTCTCTCACTGCGCGCAGTCCCAGCCCGCCGATCACTTCTTCCATGCTGTCAATGCCATAGAGTTTCGTGACGCCGACATCGTTTACCGGATTTCTATATTTTGACGCCTTAGCGCCAAACTCCGTATAGATATCCATCAAAATACAGAGCACTCTGTACTTCTTCTGCAGCGCTTCGAGAAATCCGCGAAGCTGCTCTTTGGACAAATACATGCTGATCCCCTCGAGGATCACGATCGCAGTGTCACTCTCGGGAAGCTGCGCGACCTGCGCGGGGACCGAGGCGTCCAGGGCCTGCATGCGGTAATTCCCGCTCTCGTCAAAATATTCCTTCCGTATCGCGATCACATCCGGAAGGTCGCAGTCGATCCATAACCTGTATGGCTCCTTCACCCTCCTGAACCTGCTGTCGAGCCCGCACCCGATGTGCAGCACAAGGGCATCCTTATGCTTTCTGAGCATGCTGTCCGTCCAGTCATCAAACACACGTGCCCGCATTGCCATGTTGTAAGCAAGCCATTTCGACTTCGACTTGCCGCGGATCGGAAAGCTTTCCGCTTGCCAGATTCTCTCTGCATCCGGATCACTTAGAATGATATGCTGTTCGCTAACAGTCGATTTACCGTATAGGGGAATGAAAAGGGTTTTGTTTACTTCATTCATGACTTAGACCTCTGGGGTGGCTTTCTGCAATTTTTTGACCTCTTCCGCGATCGAGAGAAAACTCTCTGCTTTAATGACCGCCAAACCCTGAGCTTCGTCTCCGAGCACGACCAACTGATCGCCGGGGTTTATGTCAAATGTTTTCCTTGCCTTCGCCGGAATCACGATCTGCCCCTTATCTCCTACTGTCACTACCCCGAATATGTGCTTGCCTTTGGGCGGGACACTAAGTCCCATGTTTTCCTTTGGTTCGAAATTAGCCAAATCATCGAGGGAAACTCCGAACACTTCCGCAAGGCATCTGCATTTTTCCAAGTCTGGAATAGTCTCACCCGCTTCCCATTTCGCCACTGCCTGCCTTGTCACGCCGACCTTTTCCGCGATATCCTCCTGGGTCATCTGTTTCATCTTCCGCATTTGAACAAGATTATCCTTGAACATTTTTCTTCTCCTCTTTGATACCAAGCACCGCCCACCTGTAGCCCGGGATTCTTGATATAATTCCGTTCAAAAGATAGGCGCCAGCAAATCCTGCAATCAAACTCAAGAGATACACCGCCGGTGCCGGAAGAATCCCGCGCCTGGCCACAAACAAAGCAACCGAAGAGATCCCCAAATAGTGAAACACATACAGTCCGAAGCTCCTCTTGCTCATCCAGCGGGTAAATCTGTTGCTGAAGGCGCAATATTTTGCCATACCGCCGAAAATCGCCAGACAAGCAAAGTATCCGTACGTTACGAACAGAACGGAGCGATATACCGGGTTATCCGCATAAACTTCGCCAAAATAGCGAGCGCAGAACGCTGCACCCAGCACCCCAGAGGTCACCGCCAGCAAGGGAAACCACTTCTTCAGAACCTCGATCACCTCTTCGTGGGACAGGACAAAATAGCCCAGCAGGAAAACAAAGAAATACAGCCCGAAGCGGTAGACGCATATGATCGGCGTATTGAGGATTTGCGCTGCCCCATAGGTCGGAATAGCGAGCACGACAAGCACTGGAAGGCCAGCTTTTCCGCAGGCGTTCCAAAGCCTGTCTTTGTCGATTCTCCGCACAAGCACTAGCAGCATAGAAAACAGCCACAGCAGCTGAATGTACCAAAGCACTCCGATTCCGCTTGCAATACAGATCAGTACTTTTGCAATCAGAGGTATACCAGGATCTTTGAGAACGGCGTCTCCAAATGAAACATTGACATATCCTTGCAGGAATTGAAAGGCAAACAGGCCAATCGTGGACGGCACCAGAAGCTTCGTTGTCCTGCTGCTGATGAATTCCCTGTGGGTATGATTGTCCAGATAGAGCCGCGAGGTAACCCCGGAGACCATGAAAAGCAGCATCATGAACCAGGGGTACACAATGTATTGAAATACGTCAAAATACTGAACTTCAAGATCTGTGATCTTACCGCACACGCCCTGAATCCCTTCCGCGTTATACATGTAAATCACGTGGTACAGAACGACGATCACAACTGTGATCCATTTGATGTTATCTAAGTAATATTTTCTCATATTAATCCCACCTCCGCAATTATTCTTAACAAAAGCATATTGCTTTGGTGGGATTACGTCCACCAACCAAACCGAACATTTGCGCAGAGCTGATGTTATGTTTGGTTGACAAGGTACCCCAGAGGTCGGGGCCGGTCTAGGTACCCCAGAGGTCGGGGCCGGTCCTCTGGGGTGGGGCAGGTCAAAAAACAACCCCAGAGGTTGGGTTACTCTGGGGTGGATTATACCCTCAGCATACCTCTGGGGTAGTTTATCACCGTTATTTTGAAGTAGCTGCGCTCCAGCTGTCAGTTCTTGCGACCGGGCTGATCATCACACGGCCAGTACCGCGGTAGACATTGACCAGACCTTCACCGCTTACAGCGGAGCCGACGATTGATCTGGTGGACATTTCCACGGTGAACTGCAGGCTGGAGGACCAGCAGACTGCCATGTCACCATCAATTCTGATCTCATCATTGTTAAGCTCAATAGTTATCAGTTCATCTTCCGGCACGTTGCTCTCAAGTGCTGCAATTCCGTGCCCCGAAAGGCTGAGATTGAACAGGCCTTCATTGCCAAGCGCCGCTGATGAAAGGCTGCGGCGGGAAACAAGGCTCTGTCGGACCGTCCCGTCACACGCATAAAACATTCCGTCCTCAATCGTAATTCCGGATTCCCACTGTTCCACGTCTACAAGAAGGATATGTTTGTACGTAGGCTCAAGAACAAGAATGCCGCTGCCCTTATACTCAGGCTTGACTGCGGACTCTTTGGTAACTGCGCCGCGCAATGCTTTGCCCAGAAAATCGCCCACCCCCTTGACACCGCTCGTAGCAACAACATTGCCAGCCATCCACTGCATTGCTCCTGCCTGAACAACTGCAGTGTTAGATCCGTTCATGTCAATGACAAGCTGCCTCCGATGGACTCCCATCTTGGAGCTGAAATACTCGGACTCCGCATTTAAGAAATTGACGCTCAAATCTTTGTCATACTCCAAAACGCTGAAGTTTCCCATTCTTTTGGTAAAATGCCGGTTCGTGTTTTCCAGATTATTAACTCTCATTATGTCCTCCTTTAGGTCAAAACATACCAAAGCCTGCCGTTCTCCGGTCGCCCATGGTGAGTTCACAGAGCGGATTCTTGTCCTTTATAGTTTACGTGATTGCTATGCGTTTATTACAATATCACAGTTGCAGTATAATTGATTTATGGCATTCTATAAGTGAAAACACTTTAAGGAGATATAGACATGCAGGAGTTTTACTACAGACGCGTTGAAGACGGCACTTTCTGCCTTACGGGTTATGAAGGAGATGAAGCTGAAGTCATCATTCCGGATGACAAGGTTTTTACGATCCTGAGTGATAAGGTATTTCGCGGACATGACGAGATTACTTCCGTTCGGATTCCGGATTCAGTGACAGATATGGGTGAATTTCTGTTTGACGGATGCATAAATCTCCGGCAGCTGAAGCTGCCGGAGTAAATAATGGACCTCTGGGGTCGCGGTTCAATGAAATAATTGACCTCTGGGGTCGCGGTTCGGGTCGCGGTTCACAGGGGTCACTCAAACCGACCTCTGGGGTGGCTTTTCAGCGGTTCATGAGCCATGCAAACGCTTTTGCAGTGCGAAGATCCGGATCCTTGAAATGATTTCCTTTATTCCATTCCAATTCGCAGTCAACCCCAGAGGTCGCGAGCAGATTATTTGCCTCACGGATCGCTGCTCCGACCTTAGACATAACCGGATTTCTCGTTCGTTCCTCGCGGTCGCCCAGGCTGAGGTATACCGCTTCCGTATGGATCTCGTTTTCTTGCATAAAATCTGTAAATTGCGGGAACCAGACCGACGGTGACGCCGACGCAATTCCGTCGAAGGCATTTGTCTGATAGCCTGCCCAGAGCGCAAACAGCGCTGCAAGCGAGTATCCGCCGATAAAGACTCGCTTTATTCCCCGCGATTTGATTTCCTCCGGGGTCGGCACTATTTTGCCCAAGACAAATTCCAGTGTTTCCTTTGCACCGCCTCCAAACTCCTCGTTTCCAAAAACTGCCGGAGCCGGCCACGGAGACAGGTCATCATTCCAGTTTTTCACTCTGATAGCTTTCAGGTCAAAACATTGCCCGCCGGACAGCTTCTCAATGTAAGAAACTTCATTCTCGATCACTTCAAGATCATGGTCGTCAACCATTTGAATCAGCAGCGTGTCTGCTTCCGGATTTCCAAAGGAAAGTACTTGGAAGGCAGATACTTGAGCCTTGCGCGTTTTCCACTCCTCCGTTTTCCACACCCCAGAGGTCAAACAGTTATCATCGCGGTCCGTCATGTCAGTGTAACCGTTCAACTTCAGTTCGATTGCGCCGATTGCCTTACCGTCTGTTTTCAGGCATACAGCATATGCCTCTCTTCCGGTAAAAGCGTTTTTGATTACTTCCCTGCTCTCCTCAATACTTTGATGGGGCGGCCAGCCGGCAATCGGTCCGACATCCGGATCTTTGGCGTATTCATATAAGTCACTTGCATCGCCGTCTTCCCAACGGCGCAGAACAAGTCTTTCTGTTTCCAGCATGATAGTCCCTCGTCTGATATGACCTCTGCGTCTGATATGACCTCTGGGGTCATATGCTTTATGCTTTACTCCAAATACATGTCTCTGAATTTCTTTAGAATCTCCCTGTCAAAACCATACTCTTTTTCCATGTAGTTCTCAAAAGTCCCATAGCGCTCCAAAATCTCTGAAAGCAGCATATCCGCCGATTTAGGCAGTACACCCCCGACCATTGTGAAAAACGATCTTGCATTTCCAAGTCTTCCGGTGAGCAGTTTAAATCTCTCCATGAGCTCATCAATCTCAAGCTGTCTGCTTATATTGCTCTGCATGTAATCCTCTTTTACGATCTCCTCCGGTATTCCCAAAGCTAAAAGAATCAACATAGCAGCCACCCCTGTCCTGTCCTTGCCATTGGAACAATGAAACAGCATCGGGGCTTCACCGGCCAGAAGACAGTCGAACATGAATTTATATGATTCATTAGAGAAGGCAAGCGATGCTGTGTAGCTGGAAACCAGTACATCGATAGCATTTCCCGCCTGATCTTCGTCAAAAATCAGACTAGCCAATTCCCCAGGAGAGTTCAGATCATCCAGAAAGTTTTGAAAAGCAGCGCATTTATTATAATATACCGCTCCCTCCAACTGAGGATCCGGATCTTTCTGAATCCCCTTTAACGCCCGAAAGTCCAAGATGGTTCTGATTCCCAGATTCCGCACCGGCTCCAATTCTTCTTCGTCAAAAAAGGCCAAAGCCGAACTTCTGAATAGAAGCCCGCTTTTGACATGCCTGCCGTCCTTAGCCGCAAGCCCTCCCAGGTCCCTGATATTCAATTCTACAGGTAATTGATCAATTGTTTTGTAATCAGGCATAAGCAATCTCCGTTTAACAAACCACCCCAGAGGTCTCTTGGCAAACTATGGCAAACTACCCCAGAGGTCTCTTGGCAAGCGCCTCCAGCGAGGTCGTATCGAGCACCAAAATATTGGCAGAAAAAACAATCTTCACCAGCCATACCAGGAAAAAAAACACAAGCAGTGGGATCACACACGATGTCACGATCATCACGGCGAGCGACTCAAGAAGATTGTCCATAAATGATGACACGTTTTCTATTGTTTCCGTTGTAATAGTGCTGAACTCGTTGAAAAGCCCGCTTTCTGCATCGCCCTCGATCTCAAGGTTGTTGTAGTCATCTATTGCGTCGTTGACCTTTGATGCCTGCGTCTGATACACCATATCCGAGAGTTTAACACTTGCGGGAACTATTCCAAAGATGATTACGCCGATCAACGCTATTTTGACAGCTGTTCGGGTAAGGTTCTGTTTACCGGCCACTACAGCGATGCAGACAAAAAGGCAGGCCAGAGGTATTAAAATCATAAACGAAATATAACCGGACAAACTGATGAGGAATTTTTCCAGATATAATGCACTAAGTATCAGGAGAAAATATTTAGCCAATTCAGCCAGTTGTTCCGCTAAAGGTGTGCACATATCGCCCGGCAGAAGGGAAAGCGTCGCCGATGTGGCGGCGGCTCCGCCTGAGAGCGTCATGACTGATGCAATCTTCTCTTCAGTTTGTTCTATTGAATGCTTGTGGTTAGCCGGGTCCGCGGCGGCAGGCGCTATTTTGGTAATGGATATTACAGCCAAAAGAGTCAACAGCGCAACGATCATAATCTTCTTATAGTTCAAAGCAAATTTCATGATACTCACCCCTAATCTGCAAATGAGATAGTGTACTCTCCGGTGTTGGGAAGACTGGAAATAAACTCGCGTACAAGATTGCGAGCCTGCTCATCCGAACGCCCAAGAATGCCGCTGGCGATTGCCTTTTCCTTGGCCGCGTCTTCAAACTCAACAAGCGAAATATTGTAATCCTCCAATTTGAGCGGGTTCCACAAAGAATCCTTTTCGGAATAGATTTTGAAAGTATCTTTGTCGATCGTTACGGCTTGAATCTCGGAGTCCGGCATATCAACTGTAATGATCTTGCGGTCTTCATCAGTCTTGATTTTGATCTTTTCAAAATCTACACCCGCCATTACAGCCCCATCGTAGCTGTACATGAACTCTGAGGATGAGGTAATAAACTTCAGGAAAGTCTTCTCCTTGGTGTATTTCTCAACCTGTGTAAAGTAGTACTCCTGCGTGACCAGGACGCCCATATTGGCAAGGCCGTCCTGGATAGTGTCAGTGCTGACAGAGATCACTACTTTGTCTTTTTTCTCTTTTTCTTTAATAGTCGTTGCAGTCATGGCGGCTTCGTTCCGCTCTGCGTCCCTGCGGATTTTAAAGTCCAGACAAAGAACAAGGACAAGAATAGAGGCTATTATGGTCACGCCTATGTAGATCTGATTGCGATGCTGTTTGATAAAATCCATGTTCACTCCTTATGCGGGAGACCTCTGCGGGAGACCTCTGAGGTCTCATGACCTGTTATGTTAGAGACCTCTGAGGCCTCATCATTCTTCACACACACTACCCCAGAGGTCGTGTTCACAGTGCAGGGGACCTTGCACACACATATTACCTGTGCTACCATTTACTCAATTGATCGAGTGTCTCTCTTTTGACGCTTCTCAAGTTCCTATCCAGTCGGTGTCACCAAAGGGTAAGCAGCCGCTTTCTGCGGTACAGATATCTGCATAGGTGGCGCTATCTTTCAATCACATCCAGGAGGTCATTTCTTTATGTCGACACGCCCTCGTCTTTCCAGCAGTTTAGGTATTTATCACGTAGTTTA
>CADBIU010000061.1 GCA_902794825.1 uncultured Lachnospiraceae bacterium | reverse complement strand
TACAGCAAGGTCGGCATCATTCTTATTCATGAAATGATTCCATATATCCTTCTCAACCTCGCTTCTCTCCTGTTCCGTAATCTTGTCAAACAGGTTCGGGTCGTAACCTTCCATTCTCTGTCTTCCTACAGCCTTAAGCTGCGCTTTGAAGTCAGTATACGCTTCGCTATGCTTCGTCGCTTTTCTTCCAAACAAGTTCATTTTGTTCACCCACATCGGCTTAAGATTTACTGACAGCAAGTTCCGAGAGATTTTTCACCAGCAGATACACGTTCTGGTCATCGTCGGATTCTTCGAAGACGTATGAATCGTCCCAATAATAAACTCCGGTATCATCTCTTCCATCCGCAATCAGGAACAAAAACCCCTGATGGACATCGAAACCGATCAGGACCGCGCCATCCAGCATCTCGTCCTTGTACTTTTCATTCCAATACAGAATATCCGAATTCTGCGTCACGCCATACCCGAAGAATACATCCACAGCGATTGTCTGCCCAATGGACGTAACCATAATTCTATTATTCCCATCCTGCTTAACAATACCGCCGCCGGTTTCTTTCAAAAACTCTCTATAGTTTCCGGGAAGCGTTACACCAAGAGCTGAGATTTACTACAGCTATCGCGTTTTGCAGTTATTCTGCGACAAATTTATACCCTATTTCATTCGCATACTTTTCCCAAACAGATCCTGCCGGTGCGTAAATCGTTGTGTCTTCTGTGAGAAATACTGCATAGCTGAGATCATCTGCCGACATTTCTACAGAAGCCGGGACATGCAATTCCTTTAGGCCGGAATTCAAGAAAATTCCTGTTTCGTCGATTTTCTTAAGACCATCCGGAAACATAAGACTTTTGATTCCGGAACACTCATAGAAAGCTTTCGCATGAATGATTTCTATAATACTGTTAATCTCCACTTCCTCAATAGAAACAGATCCTCTGAACGCATTCGGTCCTATACTGTTTATTGTCGAAGGAAGAATAACCTTTTTTACATTCTCTTCATTGAGGAACAGACTGTCTATCTCTGTTACTGTTTTACCATCCACTGTGGAAGGGACTTCCATCACTTCCGGTATTTGGTCTGTTTCATAGCCATAAAGTGAAATCGTCCCATCTTCAAGCACTGTATAATCCCACTTAATGCTATCTGACTCAGCCTTTTCGTCCGGCGTCTCTGTCGTTTCGCTTACTACAGATTCTACAGCAGGCTCTGTCTTTGCTTCCGTGTTCTCTTTAGACTCCGCTGCAGGAGATTCTACTGATGACGCTTCAGGTTGCGCAGGTGTTTTCTCCGTTTTCTTCCCGCAGGCGACCATCGTTAACATAACTGCAATCAAGAATACTACAATACTTTTTTTCATCATTTTATTTCTCCTTATACATAAAGAAAATACAACAGGATCCCAAGAACAGCGATGCCTGCTCCCGTAATAAGAAACACATGTCCCAGAACGGCATTGTCAACCGGAGCATTAACGTAACTTTTCCCCGGATCATCGGGATCGTAGTAAACCTCCATCTCAGACCCGACAGGCCATAGCGTCTGTGCGAGCTGACGCATATTCGACAGGATTCCCGTCCTGACATGCAGATATCCCTTTTCGTCTTCCCATGCCTCAGGTTCATCCAGCCTTGTGCTATGTACTTTTTTAATCCCAGCAAATCTTTTTTTGCATGTATATTTTGCCCCGCCGACTTCGTATTCGATTACGGGGGCCATCCTCCCGTCACCCATAAATGAGTGCCGGACCACTTTCCCGACCGTTTTCGATGTGCATCGGCTGTTTTTTTTGTCCGTGAATACCTTGATCAGTATGCCGGCGATGAACAGTACCGCTCCCAGTCCTCCTACGAACGCAAGTTCCAATAATGCGATCTGTTGTTGTGTCATTTTCCCCTCCTGCCAAAGCAGTGCTTATCTCAGCAAAGCTTCACATTTTATAGATTACATGAATATTGCTGATATTCGATCTGGCATCATACACCGATTCAACATAGCCCCATTCCTGATCAGACCTCCCAATCCCCCAAGACTGCAGGATTTTGTCATGAAGCTCTTTCCTCTTCTTTTCTTCCTCCATGCCGAATTCCAAATCACAACAAAGAAGAGACAGCATATAGATCACACCGTTTCTGAAGAACAGGCCGGCCATAAAGGTATGCCCTTGAAGCATGAACTTCTCCTCCAGCCAGAATGCTCTTTCCGGATTCTGGCCTTTATAATACCTGGTGGATCGAAACTGGTCGAATGTATACCCCGAAGTGATCACCAGATCATCCGATAATGAAATAATGCCTTTACTGATATTATTCATCGCATCTCCTGCTTTCTTAATATTCCTTCAGGTTAACATCCCCCTCTTATCGAAATGACTTGAGGATGTAATCGCACGCCTCTTCCTCGCTGTCAAAAAACAGCTCAGTCGTCCGAACTCCCCGCTCCAGGTAATAGACCACCCATTTGGAATCCTCTTTGACCAGACACAGCCGCTCATCGTCGCGGCCTTTGCCGTCCAAATTATAATGCTCTGCGGGAATGCCTGCAGCCTTCAGTGCCTTTTTCAATTCTTTAATATTCATTGTCAACGCCCTCTCAAATTCTGGCGTCTCTGATCTTGAAAGGAATTGTTTCCTCTGAGAACTTAACGCCGATCGATTTTAAGTATTCATACAGGCTTGGCTCAGTGTAATCATAGAATATGGCCACAAAATCTTCCTTAAGATCCCATCGTTCCCTGATCACTCCGGTCTGATAATCATTATAAAAGATGCCTTCGCCGAGCGCATTGAACTCAATTCTGCCTGACTTCGGATCATATTTTGCATTATGGATTGTATCCAGATCCATAATGTACAGATTGGCTCGCTCATCTGCAGACCGGTAATTCAGCCCGCCTGCAAAATTCATCTGGATAAACTGATAGAGACGGCCGTCTTCTACCCAAATCCGTTCGTTAAGCCGGTCATCAATCCAGTGCGACGCCATATTCGCTATAAGGGACCGGCAGATAAAGAACAGGACAAGGCACACCGAAAACAGAATGCCCAGTATACTGATCAGTTCTATTTTTTCAGATGGGATAAAAAGAATGCCAACTGTCCCGGAGGTCAGTGATATGATGAGCGAGATGATGGAGAGCAGCCTTAAGATCCTCCACTTCCGCTCGCCCTTGATCCTCCGTCGTTTCGCCCGCATTTTTGATGCCTGTGTTATTGTAAATTCCAGTGTCATACCATCTACCGCCTTTAGAAAAACATGTTAACGATGATCGTGCTTATGATCAGAGATACAGCCAGGCTGACAAGGGATTTGTTTCCCTGTGCCCGTACATTTTTAGGTATATAATACGTGCCTGTCTTTTTGTGCACTGTCACTGTGATCTCTTCCGGAAATGTCGACATGTGGTGTTCCCATTGGCTGTTTGGGTTATCGCTGTACATGATCGAATGTTTTTTACCTTCGTATTCCCACTCGTATTTCCAGTCGGTCACATACCTTCCGGATTTATCATCGTACGTCTGCCGACCCGGAATGTAATTAAAGCCCGGCTCGTGAACTTTATGCGCAATAACTGTAACTGCGTCCGGGTCCGGCTTTCCCAGAAAATAGCTTTTATCGATCAGTACCATCTGAAGCACCTCGATAATGGCACCTATCAGGCAAATTAACATCAGTTTCGTGATTCCCAATATGCATTTCCTCCTTTTTGTCTGACCGTGATTGCGGTCGTGGTGGACAGCATCACCTGTATGCCGTGTATATCTGTTTCCCGTCTATTACCCCTTCATGCACAGACGCATTGAACACTCCCACCGTCTATACTGACGTTTAGAGGCGGAGATATTCTGCCTTTTCTTTGCCGGAATGGCAGGGAGACAGGCTTTCTACAAGTTTTCTTGCCGGGTGATCGGTCGCTTTATACTTTTTATCTCTATATGGATATATAGATCTCAGCATAACGATACATTCGTCTTCCGGCAGAGTCCTCAGCTGTTCATAGGTTTAAGATTCGGCGTGGTTTCTATACGGCAAAATGAATCTTCTTATCTTTCCACGGTTGATATTTGTTATAGCTGCAATTTGCCTGCATGATGTTCGGGCCTATACAGTTAAATGATCTGTATGCGGCAGAGCCGCCTATAACAAATACGTTCATGTTCCGGCGCACTTTTTTGCTGTCCATCGACATAAACATGTTTTGCGAAAGGATCATATTGTTTTTTCCATCATGTGATATTTTCCCAAAAGGCTCTGTAAATTTTCTGTTGTATTCGTTCAGATCTGTTATTCGTTTTGATGCCGCGTGTAATGTCGTAATGTCTTATTTTTTGCCTTAAAAATGCGTGCAATGTTACTGGACAGCTCGTGGATACTCATGATTAACTCCTTATACATTGTGATGTACCAACAAACGACTATCGTCAGCCGGGATTTTACGTGTTACATCGATAATCTTCAGCTTTCACTGACTGTACTTGTCCCGTTACGGAATTCCACCAAGCGCAAGCATCACTAACGCCCCGAAAACAAGCGGCAGGATATATATCAGCGCAAAGCGGAGGCCTGCCATGTCACGTGCCCATGTGGACATCCCCATTCCCGGAAATACTTTCTTTGGGTTGTCCAGATAATACAGGCTGATTGTAGACGGAGGCAGTGTATGTCCCGTATATTTATAAATCATCTTTTTGCCATTTACCTCATAGACGTATTCTGCATCATATGTATCGTCCTTGACATCCCGCAGCCGGTTGTTGTGTCCGTCCCATCTTCCATTATTTACCCCTTTTACAACGTGCCCGCGGCGGATCGCTTCTTCTATCTTTCGGTTCTTCTTATCCGGCTTGAATTTTATCATGTAAACGATCCCAAGAATCTGTGTTACGAGCCAGGTAAGCACCCCTGCCACCATGGGAAATGAAAGCATATTCAGCTCTTCTGTAGAAAATTCCATCTTTTTTCTCCTGTCGATCATTCATACGCGATTGTACCGAAACCAACATTCCATTTGTCACGGTTCTGGTCCATCCACGAACCTTCCGCAATGTAAACTGTCATGTCTGAGGTACGGACACCAAATGCGGTCGGGTCGATCTTCACGTCTTTTGTATCCGCAGCGAAGTGTGCCTCAGAAAGACTTTTCCCATTAAAGGCATGTGCGCCGATCGATTCGATCGTTGAAGGCAGAGTAACGGAGCTGAGGCTGTCGCAATCAAAGAATGCCTGGTCATCGATAGTCTTAAGTCCTTCCGGGAGCGCGATCTTTTCCAGCCCGCACAATTCAAACGCATATTCACCAATAACTTCGCATTTCGTACCGGCAAAAGTGACTTTTTTTAAATTTGTACAATAGTCAAATGCATATTCGTCGATCTTTGTGACGCCGGCAGGGATTTCGATAGATTCAAGTCCCGTACAGCTCCCGAATGCCATATACGGTATCATGGTAAGCTCTGCCGGCAGAGTAACTTTCTTCACCTTTTCTGCATTAGCAAAAGCAGATTCCAATGCAACATCGTGGTCGGCGGCAAAGCTTACCTCTTCTGCTGCGGAGTCTGAGATCACAAGTCCCATCAGTGACTGGGTCTGCTCGGGGATCACCAGGCTTTTCTGCCTGTTCCCTTCTTCTGTCAGGCCACTGATCGTCGTTCCGTCATCCAGGAAACTGAAATAAGAGTTATCATTTTCAGGCGCCGCGGCCTCTTCCTTGTTCTCAACAGCTTCTTGTTTTATATTATTATTTTGTGTTTCTGCGCTGCTTGTATTGGAAGGACCTTTGCCAGAACACGCAGCAAAAGAGAGACTAATTGCCAGAATCATTAACATTGCAAGCTTCTTTTTCATTGTTTTTTCCTTTCTTACTTTTGAGTAATAGATAAGTTGTTCCGCGGCTGTTATTCGGTGAATACATTAAAAGTTACCGACTTAAACTCTTTCCGCTGCCGGACCAGTTGATTGATATTTTTGTTCACCAGATTATCCGAGAAATACAGGATATAGGAACCGTAGGCTCCCTTTCGCTTTGGTTTTAGATGTGATCGTAAATTCCACTTTGTGCCTCCCCATGCTGAAGTGTTTGTATTATAGATTCGTTATAAAATAAGACGCGACAAACCGCAAGAAGGTTACAGTGACACGCAGTTTTTCTTCACTTTCGCAGGAATATGCTGAGGGGAATATACTCGTTGACATCTATTTTTTGACAGGATATGATAGTGCGCAATGGGCGGCAAAACAGAGAGAATCGGGAAAGGAATCCTCACAGTATGAGCATTTTGAATGTAGAGCACTTAACACATGGATTTGGCGATCGGGCGATCTTTGAAGACGTGTCTTTCCGGCTTCTGAAGGGAGAACATATCGGCCTTGTCGGCGCGAACGGCGAGGGAAAATCCACCTTCATGAGCATTGTCACAGGAAAGCTGCAGCCGGATGAAGGGACGATCGAGTGGGCCAGGCATGTGACTGCCGGATATCTCGATCAGCATGCTCATCTCACAGCCGGCATGACAATTGAAAGTGTCCTTGCGAGCGCGTTTGACCACCTCTACCAGATGGAGGAGCGCTGCAACGAGCTGTATGGTCTGATGGCGGACTGCACAGAAGAAGAAATGATGGCTTATATGGAGGAGACCGGCACACTGCAGGAGCTTCTGGATGCGCACGATTTTTACACCATCGATGCGAAGATCTCGGAAGTTGCCCGCGCGCTCGGGCTTATGGATCTGGGCCTGGACCGGGATGTCACAGAGCTCTCCGGCGGCCAGCGCACCAAAGTGCTCCTGGGCAAGCTCCTTCTTCAAAAGCCTGAGATCCTGCTCCTTGACGAGCCGACCAACTACCTCGACAAAGAGCACATCACCTGGCTCCAGAGATATCTGCAGGAATACGAGAACGCATTTGTCCTCATTTCCCATGACATTCCTTTCCTCAACAGCGTCATCAACATCATCTATCACATGAATGACAAGAAACTCACGCGCTATGTCGGTGATTACTATCATTTCCGGGAGGTATTCGAAGTACAGCAGGCGCAGCGCCAGGCCGCGTACGAGCGCCAGCAGCAGGAGATCGCCCAGCTCGAGGACTTTGTCGCCCGCAATAAAGCGCGCGTCGCGACAAGGAATATGGCCATGTCCAGACAGAAAAAGCTGGACAAAATGGAGCGCCTCGACAAGATCGTCGAAAAGCCCAAGCCGGAATTCAACTTCAAGTACTCCAAGGCCCCTGGCAAGTTCCTGTTCATCACCAAGGACCTTATCATCGGTTACGACGAGCCGCTCTACTCTCCCCTTAACCTGTCCATGGAGCGCGGCAGCCGCATTGTCCTCACCGGCTCAAACGGCATCGGCAAGACAACACTCCTCAAGAGCCTCCTGGGCCTCATTCCCTCCCTTTCGGGCACAGTCGAAACCGGTGAGAATCTTGAGATCGGCTATTTCGAGCAGGAAATGGATCAAAACATAGACACCACCTGCATCGAAGAGATCTGGAAGGAATTCCCGGGCCTCACCCAGTACGAAGTCCGCTCTGCCCTCGCCAAATGCGGCCTCACATCCCAGCACATCGAGAGCAAAGTCAGGGTCCTCTCCGGCGGCGAGCAGGCCAAAGTCCGCCTCTGCAAACTGATGGGCCGCCCCTCCAACCTCCTGGTCCTCGACGAGCCCACCAACCACCTCGATGTGGACGCCAAAGAAGAGCTGAAGCGCGCCCTTAAAGAATACAAGGGCAGCATCCTCATGGTCTGCCATGAGCCGGACTTCTATCAGGATATTGTTACAGAGGAATGGGACTGCACCAAGTGGACGACGAAGGTGTTCTGACGCTATTTTCATCCCTCGTTAAAGCTATTGCCGTAAGAATCAGGCCTTGGACAGGCTGACAACCTTGCTGCTCGAAAAGGAATAAACAAACTAAACAGAGCCCTGGTTCAGCATGAACCAGGGCTCTGTATTCAAATTTAGATTCTCCATGAATTACCACACTTCTGACAGGTGCATACTTTCTTGTACACGATTTGGTTTGATGTTTTAGCAACAGAAATAGACTCGGTTTTGTATTTTTTCTTTTTGGGGAAGACCAATGCAATGATCAACCTGGGGAAAAAGGCAAATATCCATATACAAAGGTCGATTATCTTCCACCACCAACCGATGAAAATCCACCAAAGTAGTCCATGTCCTTTTTCTTTCATGGTACCTGTGGTTTTTGTTATAGTGGTCCCTCCTTGGTTTTCTTGAATTACCTGCACATTGACATTATTGCTTCCGCATCTTGAACATACCATGCCGTTGGTTTTTCTTGTTGTTTTGTTAACGGCAGGTGCAGGTGAAGCAGTTCCTGCAGGGGTGATGGATGCATTCTGCGGATCTTCCCATTCTGCCAGTTGAGTCATCTTGTTGTTTTCATCTACTTCAAGAACATAGTTCTTGGTAGAACCAGCAATAATACTGATATTGGCGGCCGCATCAGCATAGTCATCGATTTGAAGTCTGATTTCATGAGTTCCTATCGGCAACGTTAACGTAATCTTGTTTAAGCTGTCAAAGGAAGTATTGAATTGGCCGTCAACATATACATCAGTGCCTATTCCTACAAGAGTGTTCAGAGTTGCCTTTCTGATTACAAGTGTCCCAGTTGGAAGTCCTACAGGTGCGCCGCAATTAGGGCAGAATTTTGCGTCACCAACTTCTTGTCCACAGTTCCCGCAATACATTCTAAATTCCTCCATATGAATAACAGATTATAAAAATTGATATATCACATGATTCTGACGATTTCAATAAGAATGGAATCTGGGATCGTATTCTGGTCATCTTTCTGACCAGCGATTCAGCGTAATGAGAAAATATGCTTTATCATACTCCATTCTTACTCCATTTTTCATACTCGTTTTCATTCTCCATTTCCCGCCCCTCATAAAAGCATAAGCGATCGTAGTGGATACTACTTCTTCCGGTGGTTATGGAGGCGGAAACACCCGGCTAGTGATTAGCCGCCGCCGAAGTGCCTCTGGACTACCTTCAGGGGCACCTCAGCGGCAATATACAAGAAATAAGACATTTCTGCCTTTTGAGTGCCCCTGGAGCACCTCCAGGGGCACCTCAGCGGCAATATACAAGAAATGTGATGTTTCTGCCTTTTGAGTGCTCTTCGAGCACCTCCAGGGGCACTTCAACGGCAATATACAAGAATAGAGGGGTCACTGACCCCTAAGACTCCTAACTTACATTCCCCCCGCCGTAAGATAAACCATCACGAAAAAGCTGATGATCCCGAACCAAACCGCAAGGCTGATCGGCGGGATGATCAAAGCCCGCAAGAACCCAAACACTATATCCTTAACATCATCCGGATTCGGCTTCGGGCGATAACGTTTCTTCTTTCCATCTTTTGACAAAATATAGATCCAAGGCCTGTCGTGCAGTTCCACAATGCCGGATTTCAGCAGGTAGATCGGAACGACAGGAACCGCTATACAGAACCACACCGCAGAGCCGCCGAGGTTGATCTTCTGGAAGTCGAAGCCCGTCAGAAACAGCGCGACGATAACCGGCAGGAACAGGGCGACAATGCTGAGCAGGATCATCCTGATAACTCTGGAAGGAGTTGTAAATTTCATTTCTACCGGCTGGTCTTCGCCGTTAATGCGGCTGAAGAAGACAGGAGGGACAGTCTTCCTTTCCAGAATCTCATCGCTTTGAACCAGTTTGCCCCTCTCCCGGTGGAAGGTCGCATCCCCGGAAGTGAAGATCTCTCTGCCAGCCTCGACCGAGAAGCTGTTTTTGGTCGTGTCACTGTAGAGGCAGAGTAAGACCACAAAGAAAACGAAAGCCAGCATCGCAGTGATCATAAGGCTTCCGCCAAGGTTCATTCCAAACAGATACATCCCGCCGAACACAGCGCCGCTTATTACCAGCGTCGCAAAGATCGCTTTGAGCCACGAGCCACCAGGGAAGGAAATAGTAGTGTGACTCCTTAAGCGCGCGGACGCTGACTTTGCCCGTCTGGCCGTTGACCGCTGCCATCAGGTCTCCCTTGCAGATGTAATAAACCGGAAGCAGGACCGGCATCGTAATAGCCGATTCCGCAGAAGCCTTGATGCTGACCGCCTTTGTCTCCAAAGTTTTCCTGACTGAAGGCGTGTAGCACTCCTCCACTTCCTGGCAGACGCGCTGCTCAAGATCCTTACCATTAATGTCAGGCGTCTTCACATGGTGCCCCGCCACATATCCGAATTCAAACTCCGTGAGTCCATTCAGGTCAAACGGTTCCATCCCGTCGAGAAGCAGGTTGTCCAGCTGCCTGGAGCAGTTGACAAAAGCATTCTCCATAAAGCCCTCGCATCGGTACACGCTCTCTGCATCCATTCTGGACGCCCGCATGTGAACCGGCCCGCGGACCATCTCATACGGAAGATAGAATCCCTTGAGCTCCGAAATCAGCGGAAGAAGCTGCTTGGCTTCCTGCTTGCCACGGTTCTTCCTGCACCAGTCTTCCAGCCTTTCGCGCGCCTCCTTCTGCGTGATCCCGAAAGGAATGACACTCTCCGGAATGTTTTTCGAACTCAAATATTCGGTCCGCACCAGACTCCGCCCGCAGAAGGGGCACCCCGAGAGCGCTTCATTCTCCTCAAACACCACTTCCGCGCCGCAGCCGCTGCAGGACGTGCTGAAAAGCCGATATTTCTTTACAGAGTTCTTGAGCTTCTCCCTCTGCAATTTCCGGAATCCCTGTTTTTCTTTCTGCGCCTCGCTGATGCCGACCGTGCCGCCGCAGTGACCGCACACGTACATCTGCCTCACTATGTCAAAATCTGCCGGCGCCGCGCACTGCGGGCAGTGAATATCTGTGATCCTGTGCTCCACTCTTTCGCCTCCCTTTCTCATGTGCGCTGCCCTGAAGCCGCTGTTTACTTAATATTATTATAGTTGTTTTAAGTTGTCACGGGGACGGTTCTCCTGACACCTTTTTCCAAAAGTTGTCAAAAGGACCGTCCCCATGACACCTTTCTGATTCACATACAGCCTCAGAGTCATTATACTTTATGTAAGAAATTGTTGACTGTATTATGTGGAGGCCTGCCATGACTGACGAACAGATTAAAGAGAAAGAGGGTGTCGCATCATTGCTGATTAATCAGCAGGGGCGGCGCCCTCTTTTCATTTGCTTCTTTACGCAAAACGGAATATACTCGTTGTCACAGGGACGGTTCTTCTGACACCTTTTCCAAAAGTTGTCAGAAGAACCGTCCCCATGACATTCACAAAAGGAGGAACTTCTCTATGAACAAAATCAGCAGCCTGATAGGCAAATACATGGCATGGATCGTCCTGGTCATAGCCGCCCTCGCGCTCTTCCTGCCGGGCACCTGCCTCTGGATACAGACCAAGTGGATCAACTATCTTCTGATGATCGTCATGTTCGGCATGGGCCTGACGATGAAACTTTCCGATTTCACCGTGGTCTTCAAACAGCCCCGCGATGTGATCACCGGCTGCGTGGCGCAGTTTGTGATCATGCCGCTTCTGGCTTTCGGCCTCGGCAAAATCTTCGGCCTGAGCGACGAACTGCTCGTCGGCGTAGTCCTGGTCGGCACCTGCCCCGGCGGCACGTCCAGCAACGTCATCACATATTTGTCCGGCGGCGACACGGCGCTTTCCGTGGGCATGACCAGCATCAACACCCTGCTCGCGCCCTTCCTGACGCCCGCACTCACCTACCTCTACCTGCGCACCACTGTCAGCGTAGACGTGAAGTCGATGTTTCTGTCCATCATCCAGGTCGTCCTGATCCCCATCGGCCTCGGCCTTCTGATCAACAAATTCTTCGGCAAATACACCCAGAAGATCACCGACCTCCTGCCCACTGTCTCAGTGACCGCCATCTGCCTCATCGTCGCAGCCGTCGTCTCCCACAACAGCGCCAAAATATTGTCCACCGGCCTCATCATCTTCGCCGTCGTGATCCTGCACAACCTGCTCGGATATTTGTGCGGCTACCTGGTCGCCGTCCTCTTCAAGATGGACCTGCCCCGCAAAAAAGCAGTCGCCATCGAGATCGGCATGCAGAATTCCGGTCTCGCAACCTCCCTCGCCGGCTCTGCCTTCCCTAACATGGCCATGGCCACCGTCCCCGGCGCGATCTTCTCCGTGTGGCACAACATTTCAGGTGCGATACTTGCCGGGATACTGAAGAATCGGTGAGTGGTGTTGGCGGCGGGAATGCTTTATTTGCTTTTTTGTTGCGGCGCTCCATCCTTTTTTCGATTTCTTCTGATTGGATGGAGCTGATTTAGGCACTTGCCATGCTTTTGCCGCGGCGCTCCATCCGATTTGCCTATGCCCCAAAATCGATGTATCCAATTTGGACACTTTAAGGTATACACTCCATCCTATTTGCTCAAGTCAAAAAATCGATGTAGCCAATATGGGCACTCTTGCACAGACCCTACATCGGACTTGATGTTAAGCTATATTTGGATGTAGTAGTTTAAGCTTCACAGTCCATCGGATTATCAGAAAGCCAGAAGTGGATGTATCGTTTGTGCCAGACAGGCATACTTCTCGCCATCCTTTTTAGCGACAAGCCGGAAATGGATGTATCATTTGTGCCAGACCAGCAAATTCCTCACCATCCGATTTACCTGATACCGAAAATGGATGGTAAGTTTGTGCCAGAAAAAAGCTTGTTGGTCGAAGGAAACTCTACCTCCGCTCAACAAGCTTTAATTATTCTAATAACTCCTGACAACTCATTCTTCCTCCGGCGTCTCCTCCAGAAACCCGGTCTCCGTCAGAATGTCAACAGCTTTATCTACAGCCTCATCCGGCACAAATATATTGATCTCATGCGTCGTCATATGCCCCATAAGAATTCCGATATACTGCCCGGAGCCTTCCACTCTTTTCACCGTCGGAATATCGTAATAGGCCAGCGTGGATATCACCTGATCCGCTTCAAATGAATCAAAGGTTGTGTAGATTTTTACTTCCTCAATAGACATACTTCAGTTTCTCCCGTCCATAATTATTCGTAACCGACCTCATCTCACCAAACCGGTCAGCCTTCCTCCAAATACCTTACGACCTTCCCGGTCTTCCTCGCATACTCGATCTCTCCCCGCGTGCTTGATCCGATATAGCCGCCGACATTGATCACAAAAATCTCGTCCGCCATATCGATCTTCCGCAGGTGCATGTCGTCGAGCATTTCTTTGGTCCCTTCAGTCCACACCTCGTTGTCTCCGGAATGACCGAACAGCCCCACGCTGATCACAATGTTTCCTTCCAGCGTCAGCCGCTTCTGCGCCTCCAGAAATTCGTCCTTGAAGCGCGTGCTCCCGCAAAGGGTGATCACCTTGTACTTACCAACCATTGTTTACTCCAAACCTCCTGAGGTTCTGCGATGGCTACATCATGCACCGTAGACCCCATGCTAACCCAGGTCAAATATCATATTTCCCTATAAGAACAACAATTTATAGCCCCTTATAAAACTCAACCGCCGCATCGAGCTCTTCTTTGGTCGGGTGCCCCTTCGCAGTGCCGCCGATCAGCTTAAACGGTCCAAAAGTGTTGTAACCGGGGCAGCTATACTGACCCACTGCCTGGCACTTCTTCTCCTCGATGACTTTTTTGGCAGATGAGGAAAGACTGGCCCTGTTCATAGCGCTTGTGAAAAGAATGAAGACCTTCTTGCCGGCCGGCAGATTTTCACTCATATAGTTCAGCAGCGGCTTGCCGAAATTCCCGGCATAAATGCCTGAAGCCACGCCGATCAGGTCGTAGCCGGACAGGTCCTTCGGGCCGGCTGTCGTCACATCCAGGATCTCCACATTCTCGGGATCCGACGCCTGAATCGCATCCACAAGTTTCTTAGTGTTGCCATGATGATTTGAGTAGTAAAGAATAATTGTTTTCATTTTCTCTATCCTTTCTCAAAATATTGTCTGTGAATTTTCAATCCCCATTCTCGCGTCCCTTCAGAATAAGATCAAGCCCAAGCAGATTTGCCAGATTGATTGCCTTCTCTAACTCAATTGTCTTCTTCCCGTTCTCGAGATCCGAAATGAAGCTCACGCTCAATCCGCTAAACTCTGCCAGGAATCCCTGTGTATAATGTAATTCTTTCCGTCTTGCTCGAATAGCTTTCCCAAATGACTCCGCATTTACAATCCGCATTCTCCCCCCTCGCTCACAAAACCTCTAAAACTCCCTATACGCCTTTAAGAGAAACCATGCCATCTCCTGGTATTTCTCCGTACGGCTTATTATAACGCTCAAATGTCGATATTTCGCCGTTCGGCTCAATCGCACATTCGCGTGGTGGGATTTCGCCGTTCGGCTCATTTTAGCTTCCGTTCAGCAAAATTTCGCCGTTCGGCTCATTTTTTTTACACTATATCATGCCTGTACACTCAACACAAGTGAAGAAAAAGCGTCCTCCAAAGTTGCGTTCAGGCATCTCCGCTCTGCTCCAGCTCATACAGAAAAATCTCATACGCGTCATCTTCGCCATCCAGCAGCGGCGAGTTCTCCCCTCCGCCATTCGTGCTGCGCCGCATCGATGCATACGCAAACTCACCGTACTCGATTATGTCCATATCGTAGATAGGAAGTCCTGCCTCCGTACTAATTCTGCAGAACTCCCCCAGTGAGTTAGGATGATTTCTTGTCTCAAGCAGTGCTTTCTTAAGCGACGGATCACGCATAGCCTTATTTCTGAGTGCTTCCAAAGTATCTGCTACATTCATACTATTAATTCTCCCTATCTACCCCTGCAGCTCCTCCACCAACTCCTGCAGCTCAATATACCGCTCGATCTTTTCTTCCAGCTCCGCGTCAACCTTCTGCTTTTCCTCCGAAAGCGCCTGAAGCTTCACGTAGTCCGAAGTGATCCCAGCCATCTCCTCTTCAAGCTTCTGAGATTTCTCCGTCAACTCATCGATCACGCCCTCAATGGTGTCGTACTCCCTCTGCTGTGAGAAAGTAAGTTTCTTACGGGTCTCCGGCGCCCTGTATTTTTTGCCTTTCTTTGGAAGTTCCGACTCTGGCCCAGCACCTGAAGACATGGCATTCGCCCCGGCGCTCGCGCCCGAAGCCCCAGCGCCTGAAAGCCCGGAAGGAACCTCTTCCATCCCTTCTTTCCTCGCCAAATACTCCTCGTACCCGCCCTCGCTCTGGTGCAGCAGGCCGTCCCCCTCGAAGCTGAAGATCCGGTTGACAACCCTGTCCAGGAAGTACCGGTCGTGCGACACCACGATCACAATTCCCGCGAAGTGGTCCAGATAGTCCTCCAGAATCTGCAGCGTCTGGATGTCCAAATCGTTCGTTGGCTCGTCCAGGATCAGCACGTTGGGCGCCTCCATCAGCACCCGGAGCAGATACAGCCGCCGCTTCTCGCCGCCCGACAGCTTTGCGATTGGTGTGTACTGCTTGCTCTTAATGAACAGGAAGCGCTCGCACATCGCCGACGCCGTGATCAGCCCGTCCGCCGTGCGCACGTACTCGCCGTGGTCTTTCACCATCTCGATCACGGTCCCCGAGTCCGGCAGCTCCTCATTCTCCTGACCAAAATAGCTGATCCGAATCGTCTGTCCCCTCTCCACAGAGCCCGAATCCGGCTCAAGCTCCCCTGTCAAAATCTTGAGCAGCGTCGACTTCCCGCACCCGTTCGGCCCGATGATCCCAATTCTGTCATTCTTCAGGAAAGTATAAGAGAAGTCCCGGAACAGGCACTTATCGCCGTAACTCTTAGAAAGATGACTTACCTCAATCGTCTTGTTTCCCATCCTGGATGGAAGCGACTCCAGAAGCACATTCCTCTCCTCGGCGATCTTCTCCCGATCCCGCAAAGCCTCGAAGCGCCGAATGTGCGCCTTCTGCTTGGTCGACCTGGCCCGCGCCCCGCGCATCATCCACGCCAGATCCTGCTTGTACAGCGCCGCCATCTTCCGCTCCGCAGCCAGCGCGAAGTCCAGCCGCTCCTGCTTGGTCTGCAAGTACTTTTCATAATTTCCCGGATAACTGTAAACGTTTGCCCGATCGATCTCCCAAATCGTATTCGTCACCTCGTCCAGGAAATAACGGTCATGCGTAACCATCACGATCGCGCCCTTATAACTCGCCAGCTGCTCCTGCAGCCACTCGATCATCTCATGATCCAAGTGGTTGGTCGGCTCATCCAAGATCAAAATATCGGCCGGCGTCAGCAAAGCCGCTGCCAGCGCTGCCCTCTTCCTCTGTCCGCCTGACAGAGTGTCCGGCATGACCGTAGGATCCTCAATCCCCAGCTTCAACAGCGTAGCCGCCGCTTCACCCTGCACATTCCAGAATTCCTGGTCTTGCGATATATTTTGAACGACATTCTCGAGCACGCTATGTTTTGCATCAAAAACCGGATTCTGCGGCAGATAAGAGATCTTCAGCCCGTTCCGGCTGATGATCTTCCCCTCGTCCGGCTGCAGCGCGCCCGCGATGATCGCCAGCATCGTCGACTTTCCCGTTCCGTTGATGCCGATCACGCCGATCCGGTCGTAATCCTCTATTCCCTGCGTCACATTCTGCAGCAGCACTGTATCTCCGAAGGAAATGCCGATTCCTTCCAGCGTCATGATGATCATATATTCTCTCCCAGGTGTCAGCCCCTTCTTGGCAGGGGGCAGTCCCCTTCCTCTTAGCCCTTTATACTAGCGGTTGATAGCATTCCCGCCGAACAGGTGATATTTTCTTAATGTAGTATAACACTTTTTCGTAAATCATCGAACTCTGCTAATCGGGGCGCGCCATAACAGCCCCGGCCGCGAGGCCCCGCAAATCGCGGTGCCAAACCGCGCATCCCGAGGCCCCGCACTAAGGCAGACGTACGATAGAAAGGAGGCGGAAATGACAGAAAGAGAACCTAAGTGCCTGTTCTGCGGCAAACCCAAGTCGTCCGGCAAGCGCTTCATCGGAGGCGGCGGCGCCATCATCTGCGAGGACTGCATCAGATCGTCCAACGACATCCTGACCCGCCTCAACCAGGCGGATGAGGAGCGGGCCATGCGCTGCTTCATCAAGGACAGAGATATGAAGAAGCCCCGCGAGATCGTAAAGTTCCTCGACCAGTACGTCGTCGGCCAGGACCGCGCCAAAAAATCGATCGCCGTGGCCGTCTACAACCACTACAAGCGTATCAACGGCATAGCCAATTCCGATGTCGAGCTTGAGAAGAGCAATATTTTGATGATCGGACCCACCGGCTCCGGCAAGACTTACCTCGTGAAGTCGCTTGCCAAGACCCTCGGCGTTCCTTTCGCGATCTCCGACGCGACGACACTGACCGAAGCCGGCTACGTCGGCGAAGACGTCGAAAACGTCCTCGTGCGTCTGCTCAAAGCAACCAACTACGACGTCAAGAAGGCTGAACGCGGCATCATCTACATCGACGAGATCGACAAGATCGCCCGCAAAGGCGAGAACCCTTCCATCACGAAGGATGTGTCCGGCGAAGGCGTGCAGCAGGGCCTGCTCAAGATTCTCGAGGGCACTGTGGCGTCCGTCCCTCCTCAGGGCGGCCGCAAGCACCCCAACCAGGAGTGCATCCAGCTCGATACGAGCAATATTTTGTTCATCTGCGGCGGTGCTTTTGCCGGAATCGAGAAACTCCTTGCCACTGAAACCAGCAAGAACACCCTCGGCTTCGGCCCGGCCTTCGATGTCAAAACAGAGAAAACCCTCTCGGAAAAGCTCCGGGACCTGACTCCTCAGGACCTCATCAAGTACGGCCTGACCCCCGAATTTGTCGGCAGACTTCCCGTCTTCGTCGCCCTCGACGAACTGGACGAAGAAGCACTGGTAAGAATCCTGACCGAGCCCAAAAACTCCCTGGTCAGACAGTACCAGAAGCTCATGGAGCCCGACGGCGTCAGCCTCGAGTTTGAGCCCGAAGCCCTCCGCGAGATCGCCCGGATCGCTATGCGCAAGAACACCGGCGCCCGCGGCCTTCGCGCGATCATGGAGAGTGTGATGGAAGACATCATGTTCGACCTCCCGGACGAAAAAAACGTCACAAAGTGCATCATCACTGTTAATGATCTCCTGATATGACACTCAGCTGATCTGCTTCCATGTCATAAAGTTGCTTTGTTTGTTGTCAATAAAACTTATGATATAGGGTGACTTA
>CADBIU010000060.1 GCA_902794825.1 uncultured Lachnospiraceae bacterium | reverse complement strand
TTCCTGTCCAGGATTAATCAGGATCACACGATCAGGCTGCACGGAGACGTGGTCGTCGTCGGCGGCGGAAATGTGGCAGTGGACGTCGCCCGCTCGGCAGCCCGCGCCACAGACGGCAAAGTCACTATGCTCTGTCTCGAGAGTGAAAAAGAGATGCCGGCAGCCCGCGACGAGGTGGAAGAGGCCATCGCGGAAGGCATCAATGTGATGTACGGCTGGGGACCCAGGGAGATCCTGACCGAAGACGGCAAGGTAAAGGGCATTGTTTTCAGAAAGTGCATCTCCGTCTTCAATAAGCTTCATGTCTTTGAGCCCAGATTCATGGAGGACAGCACGATCACGATCGAGTGCAGTAATGTCCTCGAGGCGATCGGACAGTCCGCGCAGTGGGGAAGCCTTCTTGAGGGAACCAAGGTGGAGCGCCACCTGAACGGTACAGTCAAGCACGATCCGGTGACCTTTGAGACCGGTGAGCCAGGCATCTTTGTCGGCGGCGACATTGCCCACGGCGCGCGCTTCGCCATTGACGCGATCGCGGACGGCAAGCTGGCCAGCGAGAGTATGCACCGCTACGTGCATCCCGGACAGTCCCAGACCATTGCCCGCGACCTGCGCGAATTTATCGAGCTGGATAAGAATAATATCGTTATTGAATCTTTTGACAACGCGAAGCGCCAGGTGCCAGGCAGAAAGCCCGGCAATCCGGTCGGAACCTTTGATGACCTGCGCCTGCCCTTCACGGAGGAGCAGATCAGGAAGGAGGCGTCCAGATGCCTTGGATGCGGCGCTACGGTTGTCGACCTCAACCGCTGCATCGGCTGCGGCCTGTGTACTACGCGCTGCGAGTTCGACGCGATCCATCTCTCCAGGGATATTCCGGAAGCGTCCAATATGGTGCGCTGTGAGGACAAGCTTCCTGTGGTGGCAAAATATGCCGCGGCCAGGGAAATGAAGATCATCAAAAAGAAAGCGCTGGGAGGCAAAGCGAAAAAGAAACGCTGAAGTCCGGCCAGGCACGTATAAAGGCAGCTAAAGATTTCCACAGCGTGGTGTGCTTTTCTTCCACGCTGTGGAAATTTTCTGTATTAACCCGAAATGAAGGAGGATTGTATAATAGCATCAGGCTAGTTGTATGGAAAGCTTGCAAGGGGGGAAAAGCAGGTGAACAAACGATTTACAGACAACAGAGCGGCGGGAATTCTGCAGATTCTCGGACATAAATCTGGCGTCACGGTCGCCTCTATGGCACAGAAACTGAGCGTAAGCGAGCGTACGATCCGCAATGACATCAGGCAGCTGAATGAGGATCTGGGCGGGAGCGCTGCTGTTGAGGGTAATCAGGGACGATACAGCCTGCGGATTTTTGACTCCGAACAGTACAAACGCGCTTTTGAGAAAATATGCAATATAGACGGCCTTTTCGGCACGCCGCGGGGGCGGCAGACTTATGTGTTCGGAGAGCTGATGCGGGCGGATGCGCCGCTCCTTACAGATGAACTCGCTTATGAGATGAATGTGGGCAGGACCACTCTGATCAGCGACCTGAAGAAGCTCCGCGAGGAGATCGAGCCCTACGGGCTGAGCGTTGTGGGAAAGACGAGTAAGGGAATGATCCTTCACGGGAAGGAGCTGGATATCCGCACTTACGTGTTGGAGAACTGCTTTGACGCCCTTTACAGCGATTATCCGCTGGACCACGAAATTCAGGAACTGATCCGGGAAGCACTTAAACAGAAGACCTTTGAGAAACAGGTGGGAGAGCGGTTCGAGCGCTATCTGCTCCTTATGATGGACCGCTTTCTCACCGGCCATTTTATCGGCAAACTGACGGACGCCTATTATAACCTGACAGCTAACGGTGAGTTTTTCCAGCTGAATAAGCTGATCGACCGGATCGGAGGAATCCTTCACGTGGACTTCCCGGTCGAAGAGAAGATCTTCGCCTTCCTGCCCATCGCGGGAATGCGCACGCCGGCGGATCTGGGTTCCGTACAGGAGATGGGGCTCGATGAGACGATCGGCCCTCTCTCTGAGAAGATCATGGCGCGGATCAAGGCGGATCTGGATATTTCCATAGATCCCAGGGATTTTGCCGAGGAGTTTTCCTACCATCTCATGTTCATGCTCAACCGTCTCCGGTTCAAAATACACCAGCCCAACGCGATCCTGGAAGAACTCAAGGCCAAATTCCCCCTGGCTTATGAGATGTCCGGCATTGCGGCGAAAGTCATAGAACAGGAAGAGGGCCTTAAAGTGAATCAGGATGAACGAGGTCACCTTGCGTCATATTTTGGCGTGTTCCTGGAAGAGAATAATATTGGACAGCGCAGACCGTTTCGAATTGCCGTGATCTGCGGCACCGGGCGGGTCACAGCGCGGCTGATCAGCGTTCAGGTCAAGAAGATCGTGGACAGCCAGGTGCAGATCAAGACTATGTCGGACTCCGCAGTGACTCCTGAAATCCTGGAGAGTTACGATGTCATTCTCTCAACGGTTGAACTGCCCTTCAAGTCCCCCAAGCCGGTCATCAGGATCCGCGAGATCTTCGATGAGAAGGAACTCAAGCAGAAACTGGAGAAAGCCCGCTACTGGGATCAGGTCGATATTCCGGTGCTGGATGACAACCAGTATATCATGAGCAGTCTTCTCGATGAGAATAAGGTGTTCTTCTTCGAAAAGGGCCGCTCCTATGAAGACGCTCTGGATGAGATGATCGAGATCCTCACGGACGAAGGCTACATCGACGAGGGATTCGGCGAGCGGCTTTATGAGCGGGAAGAAAAAGGCACCATGGTATACGACAATGGCGTTGCGATCCCTCATGGAATTCAGAAAGCCAACGACCGCATGCTGCTGGCCATGGGAATCTTCGAGGAGCCCGCGCAGTTTAAGGGACACGAGGTCAGCATTATCTTCTTCATGGCTTTGCCGGAACAGTCCGACGCGGACGACATGCTCATGATCCGTGTCTACGACGAACTTCTGGAGATCGCCAGAAATACCGATATGCTCGATGCGATCGCGCAGGCGCAGAACTATCAGGAGCTGCTGAGGGTACTGTATAAGAAATGATCGAAATCAAAGAGTCACATGACCGGAAAGTGTAGTGATAGAAATCCCCTAATTCATGTTTTGTAATCCCCCTATAAAACACTACATTTTTCTACTTATCGGCGCTCCCCTGCTTTATAATGAGCAGGGGGGCTTTTTTATGTTTTTGATCAATAGTGTTCAGGAAATGGTAGATACAGGAGCGCAGCAGCTCCTCACATGGGTGACGCAGTTACTTCCCAAGGTTTTTCTGTTCCTGATTCTTCTCAATGCTGTGACAAGTCTGATCGGCCGGTCCCGGGTGGAGCGGCTGGCGGCCAAATGCGGCTCTAACGTGTTCCTGCGTTATCTGGTGCTGCCGTTTTTGTCAGCGGTGGTCCTTGGCAATCCTATGGCCATTTCCATGGGGCGCTACCTGCCGGAGCGGTATAAGCCGGCGTATTTTGCCTCTGCCAGCTATCACTGCCACACAAACAACGGCATCTTCCAACACATCAACCCGGCAGAACTCTTTTTGTGGCTTGGCATCGCCAACGGCGTACTGGCTCGTGGCCAGAATCTGTTTCCGCTTGCCCTGCGCTATCTTTTGGCGGGTCTTGCGGCTAACTTCGTCTCCGGCTACGCGACGGAACTGATCACACGCCGTGTGGAGAAGAAGCAGGGGGTTCGGCTGGACAGGAAAGTGGATCTGTGGATTGAGAGAGAAGGGGAGGAGGCTTCACCTGCGGGAGCGGGCTCTTTGGAGAAAGCAGCGGAGTCGACCGGACCTGAAGTTGTTGATTTCGCAGAATCGAAGGAGTCGATTGCATCTTCTGTGTCCGAAGAAGGCTCTGATCCGGCGGACAGCCGGACAGGTTACCATACGATTACAATCACACGGGGTGATGGCGGGTACGGCGGACCTCTGACAATTACACCTACCGAAGAAAGACATATAGTTCTGTATATGACCGGCGGAGGCCTGGAGCCGGAGCCGCTTGCTAAAATAGTGGCGCTTTCCGGCATGGAACCTGTCAACGGCAATCAGGAGACCTGCCCGGATGAGGAGGTGGCACTTGCCATTATCGACTGCGGCGGGACACTTCGCTGCGGCATTTATCCCGGAAAGGGGATACCTACGGTCAATATTTTGGCAACCGGGAAGAGCGGCCCTCTGGCAAAATATATGACGGAGGACATGTATGTCTCCGCAGTTACGTCGGAGTGTGTGTCGGCGGTTGTGGAGAATGTGGCGAATGCTGTGGAAGAGGATGTTGCTGATGAGGTTCAAGCGGCGGAAGTCGATGCGACAAAGAGTTCGGCAACATCGGGAAAGTCTCTCAAAACGTCTTTGAACAATTTTTTGGAGCCGGTGCTTACGATCAGTAAAGTGATCAGTTTATTCCAGCAGTCAGCCAGGGAAGCAGTAAAGACCTGCCTGGAGATGATCCTGCCTTTTATGGGATTCGCGGCGCTTTTCATCGGCATCTGCAAAGGCTCCGGGCTGACACAGTTCCTGGCGGGACTGATCCAGCCAATGGGAGGAAGTCTCCCCGGTCTTCTGGGGTTAGGAATTATTTGTTCCATTCCCGGCCTGAGTGCGATCCTGGGAGCGGGAGCTGTGGCGGCGCAGATGTTTTCCACGGTTATCGGCGAGTTGATCGCGGCGGGAAGTATACCGCCAGTTATGGCGCTGCCGGCTCTCTTTGCCATCAACTGCCAGTGTGCCTGTGACTTCATTCCTGTGGGGCTTGGAATGACTGAGGCCAAGCCGGAGACCACACAGGTAGGAATTGCAGCAATTACTATTTCAAGATTTGCTACAGGATGGATCAGGATATTGATTGCGGTGGTGTTCAGTATAGGGTTGTATAGGTAAGAAATTAATAAATGCTCACTTGAGGGCGTCGAACTTACTGATTAGTCAGTTAGTTTGGCGCCTTTTTTTGCGGCTTCAGCAGTACTCTTGTGGTCTGCCGTTTAAGTGCCCTTAAGACATCTCCAAGGGCACTCAAGCGGCAGAACTTGGGAAACAGAATGATATTGCCGTTTAAGTGCCCCTAAGACATCTCCAGGGGCACTCAAGCGTCAGAAAGCAGGAAAAAAGAAGAAACTTGCCGTTTAAGTGCCCCTAAGACATCTCCAGAGGCATTCAAACGGCAGAGAAGCCAGCAGAGAAGCCAGCAGAGAAGCCAGCAGAAAAGCCAGCAGCATTCCACCAGGTGATTTCCACGCCCATGGAAATCCCCCGCACTAATTCATTTCCACCGCGGCGGAATTCGCGGAATTAAAGGAGGCCTCCTTTTTTATTAAGATACAACCATCAAAGGAAACAACAACAAAACAACACAAGACAAAGGAAAACAAAAACTTATAAAAAAGGAGGAACGAGAAATGGCAAATTGGTTAAATCTTGAGGGCAAGGTAGTAGCAGTCACAGGCGGCGCTTCCGGAATCGGCAAGCACATCGCAAGCACCCTGGTAGCAGCAGGAGCAAACACAGTAGTCATCGACATGAACGCCAAGACCGGTGAAGTCGTAGACGGCGCTTACCAGGTACAGTGCAACGTAACAGATCCTGAGAGCGTCAAGGCGATGATGGCTGAGATCCTTAACAAGTTCGGCCACATCGATGCGATCGTCAACAACGCGGGAATCAACCTTCCCCGCCTGCTGGTAGACGTCAAGGGCGAGAAGCCGCAGTACGAACTGGACGCTGCATCTTTTGACAAGATGTTCGCGGTCAACGTAAAGGGACTTTTCCTCTGCGCACAGGCAGCTGCGAGAGAGATGGTCAAGCAGGGACACGGCGTCATCGTGAACATGTCCTCCGAATCCGGCAAGGAAGGTTCTCAGGGACAGAGCGCATACTCCGCAACCAAGGGCGCGGTTGACAGCTTCACCCGCAGCTGGGCAAAGGAACTCGGCAAGTACAACATCCGCGTCGTCGCTGTAGCGCCCGGCATCATGGAAGCAACCGGACTTCGCACACCTGCTTACAACGAGGCACTCGCTTACACAAGAGGCGTTAAGCCCGAGGAACTCTCCACTGATTACACCAAGGTCATCCCGATCGGCCGTGACGGAAAGCTCGACGAAGTCGGCGACTTCGTAGCATACCTCGTATCCGACAGAGCAAGCTACATTACAGGTACTACACTGAACATCTCCGGCGGCAAGTCCAGAGGCTGATCACTGCAGAGTCGGCAAAACATAGAAAACCGGCCGGAAGCTCCGGGACCGGAAACATAGAAAAACACGGAGGTGAGAAATGCTGTCAATCTTGATCGTAGTTGGAATCGCATTTTTGATGCAGGCCATTCTTGGATTCGTGCAGATGAGAAATCTTACGGACGAATTCATCAAACTCAGAAGAAAAGGAAAAGTTGCTTTTGGAAGAAAATCAGGCGGCTTCAAGGCTGGCGCGGTAGTGATGTTCCGGATCGATGAGGATGGGATCGTCCAGGAGGCCAGAAAGCTTGAAGGAACGACAGCATTTGCAAGGGTAAAGAATATGGACGGCTTCGAGGGAAGGTACCTCGGGGACCTCACAAAGGAAGATGCTCCCAAACATCACATCAACCTTGGCAAAGCGATCGAGGACGCAGCGCTCACCTACCGCAAATATACGGCAGGCGAAGAAATTGATAACGATCCGTTGCCCGGACCCCTTGAAAAGGCGGGGAACGCAATCGGAAGCCTGCTCGGACAAAAGAGAAATAAAACAGCAGTTCAACTTAGAACCAAATAACTTTTGTTTAACAAGAAAGGCGGAACAATATGGATTTTTTAGTAAAATTTGCATCGGCATTCATGAGTGTTTTCCAGGCAGGCGGAGCAAACTTCGTAAGCTGGGTAACCGGTATCATCCCCACTATCCTGATGCTCCTGGTCATGATGAACGCGATCATCGCTCTGATCGGTGACGAGAGGATCGAAGTCATCGCAAAGTTCTGCACAAGCAACCCGGTCACACGTTATGCAGTACTCCCCTGGGTCAGCGCTTTCATGCTCGGCAACCCGATGGCCCTCTCCATGGGCAAGTTCATGCCTGAGTTCTACAAGCCCAGCTACTATGCATCAGCAAGTTATCACTGCCACACCAACAGCGGTATTTTCCCTCACATCAACCCTTCCGAGATCATGATCTACCTCGGAATCGCACAGGGCGTCACCGCACTCGGACTTGATTCCACACCGCTGGCGATCCGCTACATGCTGGTCGGTTTCATCGCAAACTTCATCTCCGGTTGGGCAACAGACTTCACAACTGCTTTCGTTCAGAAGCAGCAGGGCATCCAGCTGAGCAAGGTGCTCAAGACAAGAGCGTAACTTCAATATTTTGGCAAAACATCGAAATCACTAAATTATCTAAGAGACTTATCCAGATCAGAGGAGGAAAATAAAATGGCAGAATATCGTGCAATTCGCGTAGAAAAAGGCTCAGGCGGTTTTGGCGGCCCTCTTACAATCCAGGGCAATGAGACAAAGAATAAAGTAATGTATATCACAGGCGGCGGCGTCGCTCCCGAGATCCTGGATAAGATCGTAGAGCTGTCCGGACTTGAGCCCGTCAACGGTTTCAAGACCAGCTGCCCTGAAGAGCAGCTCGCACTGGTGATCATCGACTGCGGCGGCACACTTCGCTGCGGACTGTATCCCAAGAAGCGCATCCCCACTATCAACATCAACCCCGTCGGAAAGGCCGGCCCGCTGGCTCAGTTCATCAAGGAAGACATCTACGTTTCCGGCGTAACAAATGCGAACATCAGCCTTGCAGACGGCTCCGAGGCTCCCGCGGCAGCTCCCGTCGAGGAAGCTCCCAAGGAAGAGAAGAAGGGCATCGACACCAGCAAGAAGCTCTCCGAGCAGATGGCTGAGTCCGGCAACGCAAGCGTTCTGGCTAAGATCGGCCTTGGCGCAGGTAAAGTCGTAGCGACCTTCAACCAGGCAGCCCGCGACGCGGTTCAGACCTGCATCACCACACTGCTTCCTTTCATGGCATTCGTTTCCATGCTGATCGGTATCATCAATGGAACAGGCTTCGGAACATACTTCTCCAAGCTCCTGCAGCCCCTGCTCGGCAACGTCTTCGGACTTCTGATCCTCGGCATTGTCTGCGCGATCCCCGGTCTGTCCGCGATCCTGGGCCCCGGCGCTGTTATCTCCCAGATCCTTGGTTCCATCATGGGTGCTGAGATCGCAGCCGGCAGAATCTCCCCCAGCCTTGCGCTGGTCGGCCTGTTCGCACTGAACTGCCACGCAGCCTGCGACTTCATTCCTGTAGGACTTGGTCTTGCAGAAGCCGAGACAGAGACAGTTGAGGTCGGCGTTGTATCCGTCATGTACTCCCGTTTCATCACCAGCTGGATCCGCATCCTGCTCGCGATCGTGTTCAGCGTAGGTCTTTACACAGCAGCTTAATATCCGGTTATTAGGAGGGTAATAAAATGAAGGTCATTTACGAAAATAAAGTTAAAGCAAGCGGAATTGCAGTAGAAGAGTTTAAGGATGCAGGAATGTTCATTATCTTTGGCGAGAACGCTCCCGAGGAGATCAAGGACTACTGCTACAGTGTCAGCGTCAACCCCATTAACGGCGAGCTCGCCGCAGGCCAGTATCTCGTGATCGACGGCCAGGAATACAAGATCACCTGTGTCGGCTATGAGGCGCCCATCACCCTTAAGGGCCTCGGCCACTGCACATTTAACTTCAGCGGCGCCACAGAGGCAGAGCTTCCCGGCACGATCTACTGCGAAGAGAAGCCCATGCCGGAGATCGGGATCGGTTCCGTCATCAGGATCATCGAGAAGTGATATAAGTTAATTCCCCTATAATCCCCATATAAAAGTGAACCGGAAAAGAGTCAGGAGGATGTCCCCTGGCTCTTTTCCGTGGTGGGGGGAAAGAATAGGAAGAAACAAATTGCACAGATGTGGTTCCTAAGTAAAAATGGTATAATTCAACAGGAAACTATCCGGAGAGCGATATTTTGACATAAAAAGATGCCGGGCATGACCCGGCTGGCAGGGGAGCAATCAGATATGCACGAGATGGGAATCATTCTTCACATGGCGAATATGCTGGACGAGACGGCGAAGGAGCAGAACCTCACGAAGATCGGCTCTGTGACTTTGGAAGTGGGAGAGGTCTCGGGCATTATGACAGATCTGTTTGTGGACTGCTGGAATTATTTCAAGGTCAAACACCCGGTCCTTGCGGAGTCGGAACTGAAGCTTGTGACGATCCCGGCAGTGACTTTCTGCGGAAACTGCGGGAAGACCTACGAAACTGTGAAATATGGCAAGGAATGTCCGTATTGTCACAGTGGAGAGACCTGGCTGGTGGACGGCAATCAGTGTGTGATCAAGGAGATTGAGGCGGAGTGCGCGGAATGAGGTGAGCTTGGTAAAAGCTGAAGGGGAATACCTTATGAGAGAAAGACTTTCGGCACAGAAGGACATTTTTAGAAAAATATCGTCCACGGAAGAGAAGGAAAATGATGTGCCTCATTCAATCTGCAGAGCTGCAGGCAAAGAATTAGGTACAGAAGCTTAGTCAGAGCACATTCTCGTCCCACCAAAATCAAGATTTCCAAGAATTTAACTTAATTTGGCAATTCTCATGGACGCAAATTCTCACAATCGATGCTGCTGTACCGAAA
>CADBIU010000059.1 GCA_902794825.1 uncultured Lachnospiraceae bacterium | reverse complement strand
AATGAATACAAATACAGATTTCTCCGCGATAGAGAAAAAGTCACAGAGAAACGAAAGGATCCGCAAGATCATCACCTATGTGCTTCTTACGTTCTGGGCTGTGATCGTGCTGTTCCCCTTCTACTGGATGATCCTGACTTCGGTGAAGAGCTACAGCGCCTACAACTCGGAGTATGTGCCTCAGCTCTACACGCTGTCCCCGACCATGCAGAACTATTTTGACGCGTTTACAGCAGTGCCTCTTACGAGATACTTCCTGAACACGCTGATCTTTACTGTGGTTACCACGTTCCTTATGATGGTGGTCACTGTGCTGGCAGCCTTTGCTTTCGCAAGGCTCAAGTTCCCCGGCAAGGATATCCTGTTCACGCTGTTCCTGTCCCTGATGATGATCCCGAATGAGCTGGTCATCATCACGAATTTCGTCACGATCACCAACGCGGGCATGCGCAACAGTTACATCGGTCTGATCCTGCCTTCGGTCACTTCGGTGTTCTATATTTACCTGCTCAAGGAGAACTTCGAGCAGATCCCGGAAGAACTCTACAAGGCGGCCAAGGTGGACGGCACCTCAGACTTCAAATATCTGTGGAAAGTCATGATCCCGATCTGCCAGCCAACCATGGTGACCATTGCGATCCTGAAAGTCATCGAGTGCTGGAACTCCTACGTATGGCCCCGACTGATCACGGACGACCAGGCTTACTTCCTGGTCTCAAACGGTATCCAGGAGATCCGCGAGAACGGCTTCGGCCGCGAGAACATCCCGGCTATGATGGCTGCTGTAGTGGTCATCTCCGTGCCGCTTATCGTGCTGTTTCTGATCTTCCACAAGAAGATCATGGCAGGCGTCTCGAGAGGAGGTACCAAAGGATGAGACCATTCAGAAAAACTGCAGTATTCGCTGCCGCCTGCATCCTTGCCGGAACCCTTCTGACCGGATGCCACGGTTCAAAGGGGAGAGCTGAGTTCGCGGTGCCGGAGCAGCTCGACGAGAGTCAGAAGATTGAACTGAGCTTCTGGGCCAAAAACGACACTAACAAGACGCAGACCAAGATCTATGAGAAAGCGATCTCGGACTTTGAGTTGCTCTATCCCAATATCGACGTCAACATGCGCCTTTACACGGATTACGGCAAAATATACAACGATGTCATCACGAACATTTCCACCAATACGACTCCTAATGTCTGCATTACCTATCCGGACCACATTGCGACGTACATGACGGGTGACAATGTCGTGGTGCCTCTCGACTCACTGATCGGAGACGCCAAGTACGGGCTTGCGGGAAGCGAGCTTAAATTCGACGGTCCCTCTAAGGATGAAGTCGTGCCGCAGTTTCTATCGGAATGCTCGATCGGAGGAACGACTTATGCGCTGCCTTACATGCGCTCCACCGAGGCCTGCTATGTCAACAAGACATTTGTGGAAAAACTGGGTTATGAACTTCCCGACGTTCTGACCTGGGACTTTGTCTGGGAAGTGTCCGAGGCGGCCATGGCCAAAGACGCGGACGGAAATTTCGCGGTCAACGGACAGAAAGTTATGATCCCTTTCATAGACAAGTCCACCGACAATATGATGATCCAGATGCTCAAGGAGAGAGACGCAGGTTATTCCACAGATGAAGGAGAAGTCCTGCTCTTTAACGATACGACCAGAGAGATCTTAAAGACAGTGGCTGAGCACGCTAAGACGGGCGCTTTCTCCACGTTCAAAATATCGAGCTATCCGGCTAACTTCCTTGACGCCGGGCAGTGTATATTTGCGATCGATTCCACGGCAGGCGCGACCTGGATGGGAAGCCATGCGCCCCTCTCGGATATAAGCAAGGACAAATTCGTGGAGTTCGAGACGGAAGTCAAGATGTTCCCTCAGTATGATCCGGCGAACCCCAGGATGATCTCCCAGGGACCTTCCGTTTGTATCTTCAACAAAGAAGATCCTCAGGTCGTTCTGGCTTCCTGGCTCTTTGCCCAGTACCTCATCAGCAACGATGTGCAGATCGCCTATGCCCAGACGGAAGGATATGTACCGGTCACAACTAAAGCAATGGAGGCAGAGGCGTATCAGGACTATCTGTCAAGGATGGGGGAAGATAACGACCTGCACTATGACGTCAAGATCAAGGCGTCAAAACTTCTTATCGACAACGTGCAGCATACCTTTGTCACGCCTGTATTCAACGGCTCCACATCGCTGCGTGACGCCGCGGGACAGCTGATCGAGGATGTGACAAAATCCGTCCGCAGAAAGAAAACTGTGGACGACGCCTATCTGGACGCGCTGTTTGACGACGTAACGGCCCTGTACCGGCTCGACCAGACCACGGGGATGGGAAGCGGCTCAAAGGAAGACATGGGCCCTCTGCCGACTGCCTCCAAGGCGCTGATCGCCACTCTGGTCGTCACCTGGATCCTGATCGGGATTTATTATGTGATGATGAAGCAGAAGAGCGCAAAGAAGTGAGGAGGGGCGAGCGGCCGCCGCCCGGAGCCGCCTTTGAAACAAGGCGGCTCGCCGCTAATTTGATGTGCTATTTTGGCGATTCTTCGCTATAATAGAAGTGGTTTCTGAGGCTGTTCCCCGGAGACCGAAGTAACACTTGTGTCACTAGCCGCTCTCCGAGAGGTATAGCAGCTGAGACAGACTTTACTTAAACATGGAGGAAGTTATGAAAAAAGCAATTGTCATCATGCTGACCGGTGCGATGATGCTGGCAGCAGTAGCATGCGGCGGCGGCAGCAGCAATTCTACCCCCGCTCAGGAATCAAAGACAGAAGAGGCGAAACCTGCCGAAGAAACACAGGAAACGGTAGAGAGCACAGTGGAAGAGCCCGAGCAGACTGAGCCTAATATTTCTGAGGATGCTATGAACTTTGAGGACTATATGGCAGCAGCAACTGATACAGAGGTTGTTGTTCAGGGCTCGATTCAGGGCAAACAGAACTACTTTGTGAAGGATGATCAGGGAAAGGCATCTATTTATCTGCAGGATCAGAACGGCGGCGCATATTTCATTTATGAGCTCCCCTGCACGGAAAAGGAATATGAGCTGATGGAGATCGGCAAAACGATCAAGGTCAAGGGCTACAAGTCTGAGTGGTCCGGCGAGATCGAAGTCATCGACATTGAGACGTGGATGTTTGTTGACGGCGATTATATCGCGGAAGCAGAGGATGTCACAGCTCTTCTGGGCACAGATGATCTTGCGGCCAAGATGAACAAGAAAGTTCTCTTCAAAGGCATGAAAGTTGAGCCGATCAAGGACAAAGACAATAATGATGTCGCGTTTATTTACAATTATGACGGCTCCGGAACTGAAGGAGACGACCTCTACTTCAACGTCTCTGTCAACGGCCAGACATATACTTTCACTGTTGAGTCCTATCTCTGCGGACCCGACTCTGACATCTACAAGGCAGTCAAGGACTTCCACATCGGCGATGTGATCGATCTGGAAGGCTTCCTGTACTGGTACAACGGACCTAACCCGCATATCACGGCAGTCCTTGCTCAGTGATCCCTTACAGGATGACGCAGGCGGAAACAGTATTTTGACGAATAAGGAAAAGATCGGCAGCAATCATGCTGCCGGTCTTTTTTCTTTGCAAATATAAGCCTCATTTCTGCTATACTATTATCTGTGAGCAACTGTGAACCTGAAGCCGAGGAGAAGACGATGGAAATCAGCAAAATAGTGATCACAGGAGGTCCCTGCGCGGGAAAGACCACAGCGATGAACTGGATCAGCAATGCTTTCAGTGAGAGGGGATACGATGTTCTGTTTGTTCCAGAGACAGCCACAGAGCTGATTACCGGAGGTGTAGCGCCCTGGACCTGTAAAACAAACTCGGATTACCAGCACTGCCATATGCGGTTTCAGCTTGACAAGGAGAAAGTCTTTGAGCAGGCAGCGAAGGTAATGAAGAAGGATAAGATCCTGATCGTATGTGACAGGGCTGCCCTCGATAATAAGGTATATATGGACGAAGCTACTTTTGAGTCTGTCTGCAGGTTCGTCGGTGCAAGTGAAGTGGAACTGCGGGATCAGTATGATGCGGTATTCCATCTTGTGACAGCAGCAAAGGGAGCGGAGGAGTTCTATACTAATGCCAATAACGCTGCGAGGATCGAGACAGTAGAAGAGGCGGCAGCTATGGACGACAAATTCATCGCTGCCTGGACCGGACATCCCCATCTGCGGGTTATCGATAACTCCACGGACTTCACAGACAAGATGAGGCGCCTGATCGCGGAGATCAGTTCCTTTCTAGGTGAGCCCGCTCCTTTCGAGATCGAGCGCAAATACCTTATCGAGTATCCGGATCTCGAGTGGCTGCAGTCGATTCCCAGCTGCGAGAAAGTGGACATCATACAGATTTACCTCAAAGTGGATGAAAACGAGGAAATCCGGGTCCGCCAGCGCGGCAGCGACGGCCATTATATCTATTACCTGACCAGAAAGATCAGGATCAACGAGCACAAGCATCTTAAAACAGAGAGAAGGATCTCAGAGAATGAGTATCTGAACCTGATCATGAACGCGGACGCCTCCCTGGGCAGGATCCGAAAGGAAAGGTACTGCCTTGCTTATAAAAACCAGTATTTCCAGATCGATGTGTACCCTTTCTGGAAGGACAAAGCCCTCGCTGAGATAGAAATGTACGATGTAAGCGAAGAGGTCATCTTCCCGGAGAAGATCAAAGTGATCAAAGAGGTGACGGACGATCCTGAGTATAAGAACGCGTCACTGGCAAAGCATAGACCGGATTAGTATCTGGCGAGTCAGAGGGGCTTGCCCCTTTGACTCTTTTTATGTGAACTGCATTTTCTAAAAAAACTTATTAAACTTATGGAATTTCTAAGTTTCGTCTAAGCTTCACATGGAATAATGAGCAAGAACAAACGAAAGAGAGGTGATGATGCAGATGGAAACCAATAAAGACATTCATTACCGTCACGAGTGGAAACACGAGATCAACTGGTCGGATCTGATCTCAATAAGGCAGAGACTCAGAGCAGTCGCCGAGCCGGATCCGCACGCTGTGGACGGCAAATACCTGATACGAAGTCTGTATTTTGACAATTTAAATGACAAGGCGCTCAGGGAGAAGGTTGACGGCGTGAACCGAAGAGAGAAGTTCCGGATCCGCTACTATAACGGCGATCCGTCGGCGGTGATCCACCTTGAGAAGAAGAGCAAACTGAACGGACTGGGGACTAAATATTCAGCGCCGCTGACCGTTGAGGAAGCGCAGAAGATCGTGGACGGCGATATTGACTGGATGCTCCATTCGCCCCATTCCCTGATCCAGGAGCTGTACTGCAAGATGCGGTACCAGGGAATGAGACCGATGACGATCGTCGACTACACCAGAGAACCTTTTATCTACAGGCCCGGCAATGTGAGAGTCACATTTGATTACGACATTCGGACCGGCCTTGGATGCACGGATTTCCTGAATCCTGACTGTGTGACGGTTCCGGCGGGAGATTCGGGGATCATCCTGGAAGTGAAATGGGACGCCTACCTGCCCTCGATCATCCGAGACGCGGTGCAGACGCCCGGAAGAAGGGTTTGCGCGTTCTCCAAATACGCGCAGTGCAGGATTTACGACTAAAGAAAGAAACCGCAAAGGCGGTTCAAATATAAAGAAATGAGGGACAAAAAATGACATTTTCGGATATTTTCAAATCAAGTTTTCTTGCGAATGTAACAGCAGTCAGCATGTTCGACATGGTGCTCGCGCTTCTTCTGGCGTTTGCCGTAGGCGTGTTCATCTATCTGATCTATAAAATGACTTACGCGGGAGTTATGTACTCCTCCACCTTCGGAGTGACCCTGGTGGCGCTCACAATGATCACAACACTCGTGATCCTGGCGGTGACCAGCAACGTAGTTCTCTCCCTTGGTATGGTCGGCGCGTTGTCCATCGTCCGTTTCAGGACAGCGATCAAGGAGCCGCTCGACATCGCGTTCCTGTTCTGGTCCATTGCTGCAGGCATAGTGCTGGCGGCAGGTATGATCCCGCTGGCGGTGTTCGGCAGCGTGCTGATCGGCCTCATCATTCTCTTCTTCGCAAAGCGCAAAGAGAACACACACCCTTATATTGTGGTACTGGACTGCAATGATCACGCGAGTGAAGAGAAGGCAGTGGCATACCTCAAAGAGAAGACTAATAAATGCAGTGTGAAGAGTAAGACCGCTCGCAGAGGCAGTGTAGAACTGAATCTTGAGATCAGGCTCAAGGATGACAATACGGATTTCGTTAACGAACTGGCCCAGATCGAGGGAGTGAACAGCGCGGTGCTCGTCAGCTATAACGGCGACTACATGGGCTGATCCGGGAAGTGAGGATTATATGTCAACGCATAATACTCTTGATAAGATCTGCGTTGCCATCGTTATCTGCAGCCTTGTACTGACGGTCCTGTTCATGAACGGAGAAGCGCTGGGGATCACAAAGATCGTGGATGAAGACGCGGAGCAGAACTCTGATTCCGCGTACTTCACCACTAATGATCAGAACGGTTCCTGGGATACTACAGGCGCGGCAGTGGTCACGCTTACCGGAGACGGAGCGTCTGTCTCCGGCAACGGGGCTTATGTTTATGACGGCAACGTCGTGATCGCTGAGGCCGGGCGCTACGTGTTCAGCGGCAATCTGGAGGACGGCAGCATCATCGTGGATGCTCACGATTCCTCAAAAGTGTGGATCCTCCTGGACGGCGTGGAGATTAACTGCAGCGACGATGCATGCATTCAGGTGGATCAGGCGGATAAGGTGTTCCTGACCCTTGCGGAGGGCAGTCAAAATATATTGACAAGCGGTTCAGCCTATTCCGACACTGCACTCAGCGACGGAACGGACGGCGCGATCTTTGCTCACGACGACCTTACGATCAATGGAAGCGGGAGCCTTGCTGTGACTGCACAGTACAGTCATGGTATATCCGCAAACGATGACCTGGTGATCACCGGCGGTACAATTACTATATCGGCAGTGGAGGATGCGATCCACGTAAATGACAGCATTCGGATCAAAGATGCTGCAATCACGGTAACAGCGGGTGACGATGGACTTCTGACATCTAACGAAGTTGAAAACGGGTATTTATATATTGAATCCGGAACACTGGATGTCACTGCTTCCGGAGACGGGATCCATACCACAGGCGATATCACAGTGGCAGGAGGAGAGACCAATATCTCTGCCGGAGATGACGGAATCCATTCAGACGCTTCCGTGTTTGTTCAGAGTGGAACGATCCTGATCAGTGATTGCTATGAAGGAATTGAGGCACTGATCATCGACGTGTCAGGCGGAGATGTTTCTATCAACTGCGAGGACGATGGATTTAACGCCAACGGCGGAAGCAGCGACATGTTCGGTGGAGGCGGCCAGATGGGCGGAGGTCAGAACGACGGCACATTTGGACATGGCGGAATGCACGGCAGCGGAACGGATGAAGGCACGACCGGCGAGATGCCGACGCCTCCCGATAGGAGTGGAGAAAGCATGAGCGGCGGGATGCCGACTGGTCAGGAAACGGAAACAGCTTCAGGCAGCGGGCAGTCTTCTGCTGATACTGAAGATGTAGAAACATATATCTCGATCAGCGGCGGAAACATCAGGATCGTTAACGAAGTCGGTCAGGACGCTGACGGACTGGACTCCAACGGAGACATTAAGATCAGCGGAGGCACGATCTATATCAGTCTTTTGGGAACCGGAAGCAACTGCGCCGTGGATTACGCAAGCGAGAGCGGCGGCGTCGCGGAGATCACAGGAGGGACCATCATCGCCTGTGGAGCGTCTTCTATGGCGGAGTCATTTGATTCGACGTCTACCCAGGCATCGATCCTGTATAATATGAGTTCGATCGCGGCAGCCGGTACGACGCTCACTGTCACAGATGCGGACGGAAGTGTACTGTTGTCCTGGGAAGTTCCGTGCAGCTTCAGTTCGGCACTGATCAGCTGCCCTGAGATGAAGATTGGAGGTACATACACTGTCTCGGCAGGAGAGACCTCGGAAGAGATTACATTAGAAAGCGTTTCCACAACCTATGGAGACGCGCAAGGCGGAATGCCCGGCGGAGACATGGGTCAGAGCGGAATGCCCGGCGGAGGTATGAGACCGGACGGACAAAGATAAGATCATAGCCAAAAAGAGCTCGCAGGCAGTTGCTGCGGGCTCTTTTTCAGGTGGAAAACAGAACAATTTTTTGATAGGGTAGATGTATAGATTTATAATAATCAACTAGTGATCTTATATAGGGAGGAACACACCATGAACGATATTATCAGGGCAATGGAGGAGCGCCGGAGTATACGCAGCTTCAAGCCGGAAATGCCGCCGAAGGAAGATATCGAACAGATCATTGAGGCAGGCCTTTATGCTCCCAGCGGCAGGGGAGAACAGGCAACGATCATACTGGCAGTCACGAATAAGAAAATACGTGACATGTTCTCAGAGTCAAACCGCTTGATCGGGGGAATGAAAAAGGAGACGGATCCTTTTCACGGCGCGCCGGTGATCCTGATCGTTCTGGGAGATAAAGACCATCCGACCTACCTCTATGATGGCAGCCTTGTGATCGGGAATATGCTGCTCGCTGCGCACTCACTCGGACTTGGCAGTATCTGGGTCCACAGAGCTAAGGAGGAATTCTGGCTGCCTGAGTACAAATTCATATTGGAAAAACTCGGCATAGAAGGAGAATGGGAAGGTATCGGACACTGCGCAGTCGGATATATCGACGGCGATATACCGAGCCCGGCGCCGCGGAAGAAGAACAGGGTGTACTGGCTGGAGTGAGATAGAAGTGAAAAAAAGTCAGGGAACAAGGTTCCGGATCCTGACCGGAAATCCATTGTTCCCTGACTCTTTTTGTGCATTGTTCCGGAACTGAGCCGTTTACTTTACTTCGAAGAAATCGTCCAGTACAAAACTCCAGACCGCTAATGTCTGGGAATCAAACATACTGGAAGTGTATTCTGTGCTGCCCCCGTTAAGATAGAACTTCTTCTCGTGTCCGTCCAGGATCCAGGAATCATCTTTTCCCTCTGCAGTTACTTCAAATACCTGTTTGGTATTGTTGGTTGTGTCGAGGATCAGATCGTTCAAAGTGACATCTACACTGTAGAATTCGTTGGCAATAGTAAGGCAGTAGATCATGGTGCGGTTGAACTGCTCATAGGAAGACATCATCTTCGGATCTATTACCTGTGTAGAGACCAGTCCGTAGAGGAATTTGCGGTTAATGGTTCTGCCGCTATCCAAAACATTGCTGTCGATATAGTCACACAGCGCGCCAAGTGTCTTTTCATTGTAGATGACCGTATCATCATTCACCGTTCCGTTAGGAATCACGATCAGATTGGTCCCGTCGATCTTGACGTTTACATACTCATATACAGCGTCATAGTTTTCTTCTCCTGCGGAACCGTTGTCCGGGACAGTACCACCGGGGGCTGCCTCAAGAGCGTTTACCGCGGAATCGATTTCTCCGGTCGTGATCTCAGAAGAAGCTTCGAGAGCATCCTTGTCCACAATAGTCTGAGCGGCAGAAGCAGCTTCCTCGACAACAGCTTCTTCGGCTTTCTCAGCTTCCTCAGCCGCAGGTTCTGCGGCAGCTGTTTCTTCAGACGCAGGTGCCTGGGCAGAAGACGTATCGCTTTGGCCTGCACATCCAAAAGCAGAAAAGGCAAGACTTGCACAGATAAGCAATGCGACAGTTTTTTTAGTCATGGCTGAAAACCTCCTTTTCGACACGACATTACGCCGGAGGTGCTCATGGATTCCATGTCGGAACAGTGGTGGGAGAAGAAACTGAATATCAGAACCGCCGGAAAAGTCGATCACTATATCGAAGAAGCCTGTAACCCTTATGAACCTACAGACTACTGCATTCTGGAAGCCCTTGCGGAAAGCGGCTATATTTCATCCGGGAGTCATGTGCTCGATTACGGGTGCGGGAAAGGACGCACAGCGATCTTTCTCAGTTTCAGGACAGGATGCCGCGCGACTGGAATCGAATTTGATCAGGAACTCTGTGAAGAAGCAGAGAAGAATCTTGAGCGCTGTAAGCTCCCGGGAGCATACAAGAAGGAAATCCGCTTTGTGTGCGAGGATGCCAGAAAATATGAGATTGAGGGCGAGAACTGCTTTTATTTCTTCAATCCGTTTGCAGAGGAGGTACTTCGGGCGGTCCTGGGCAAAATACAGCAATCCTATTATGAGGATCCGAGACAGATGTATCTGTTTTTCTACTATCCTTTTGAAGCGGAGGTGGCTGCTCTTATGACTGCGGACGGACTGCAGTTTGTGGATGAGATCGACTGCACGGAGTTGTATGAGAACTATGACCGGCGCGAGAGGATCCTGGTCTTTGAGATGGCGTGAGAGTGCTGTGTGAATGAAAAACCGGCGCGTCCCGAAATAATACGGGATGCGCCGGTGACGGCTGTATTCATGCGCCCGGTCTTAACAGGATAGCGGCTCTCGATGAAGGGCATCAGATCCTGCACGATGTCTTCGACGCCCTTGTCGTAGCAGGGACGCAGCTCGGCGTCAGATTTGTCGTCTTTTTCGGAAAGAAGATCCGTGTACATGTCTGCGCCGACGATGATCATGGGAACCGTAAGTCCCTCACTGAGCATGTTTCCATACAGAGTCTGCAAAATAGAGTGGTCGTGCACGTGGGAATCATAACGGCCGCCAAATCCGTGGTACATATAGAGAACGGGATACTCCTGCGACTCATCATAACCTGCCGGCAGCAGAACGTTGCAGTATTTGTAATCCCCGGCTGTTGTGGAATAATACTCGACATCTTCTTCGATCGTGCCGTAATCCACGTCGTCGTGCCATTCACTTAAGTACTCGGGGACTTCGTCGTAGGTTTCCATGGCGTAGAGATCGGTGAGGTCTCCGTAGAGATACTCGTAGATTTCCTGCCCGCTCATGGAGGACAGATCGGGTTCTGCAGGAGTGTTTGTTGTACCTGCGGATGCGGCTGTGGCTGTGCTTTCTGCAGAGGCAGTTGTGATCTCGGTATCAGCGGTCTGTTCAGCAGTTGTCTCAGGCGCGCTCACTGAGTCGGAAGCTGTGGCTGCAGCGGCTCCGCATCCGGAGAGCAGAATTGATGAGACAAGCAAAGAACTAATTATCTGAACTAGGTTTTTTCTGACCAAATCGGTGCTCCTTCCATGCTTTACTGATCAAATAATCGTCTGTAATTAATATGTTTTATCATAATAATTTAGAGAATTGATGTAAAGATACAGGTTCGATGCCTTTTTGCAGGAAGGCAGACGTTGTATAATCAGATATATAAGAACTTGACGATGAGCGGCGGGATGCCGCTTGAACAGTAAGCCGCAGGAAGGGGGATGGACATGTCCAGGAAATTAGGTGATCTTGTCAAAAAGGCGCGTACAGAGAAGGGGCTCACACAAGCCGCGCTGGCGGAAAAGGTAGACGGTCTCACAGCATCTGATGTAAGCAAAATAGAGCGCGGCGAAAAGGAACCGGCACAGGATGTGCTCAAGCAGATGGCGAAGGCCCTCGGCGTGACGCAGAAATCACTTCTTGACGCGGCGGCGGGCAGCGGGAAGACTGCTTCTTCTTCCAAAACAGGATCTGCGGCTAAGAAGACTTCATCAGCGAAGACTGCGTCCACAGTTAAGGACACTATTGATACCCTTAAGCTGACCGCAACTGAGAAGAAACTTGTTCAGTTATATCGCAAGGCAGATACCAAGACCAAGAAAGCTGCCATCAATCTGCTCGAAGGCGACAGTAACGCAATCGAACTGATCGGGGCGCTTCTTTCTGCCAAGGGCTCGGGATCATCCGGCAGTACAGGATCATCCGGGACATCGGATCTTCTGAGCGCGCTTTTGTCCGGAAAGACAGGCGGCAGTTCGAGCGGCGCAGCCGGAAAGGATACAATAAACGCGCTTATGGAACTTTTGGGGAAAGCAAATAAGTGAGTCTGAACAAAAAGCGGAAGCCTTGCTCGTGGGGAGCAAGGCTTCTTTATTGTGTCTGGGAGTTGTCTATCTGCTGATTCGATCCAGGAATCGGATCATAGCTGTGGTTACCAGATCGATATGTGTATCGAAGCAGTGGTCGTCCTCTTCGATTGCAACAAGCTCCGAATTCTGATAAGCCGCTGCGGTTTCTTTCCCATATCGGAAAGGAACGAGCTCATCCGTGAGGGAGTGAACTACTAGTACCGGCCTGTTTCCGTAGAGCCGGATCGCGTCGTCGAAGGGCAGAAGTCATGGCGGGTGCCAGCAGAATGAGGCCATCCAGCGCGTCCGGCTTAAGGCCTGCTCCGAGCACCGCTGCAGTGCCTCCCTGGGAGTGTCCGCAGAGATAGAGTTCCGAAACATAGTCAAGTTTTCGGGCATAGTCTATTACTTCCATAAGCTCCAGCGCCCAGTGAAAGAGTGTATGGTCGTGAAAATCTCCACCGCTCTTTCCGTGGCCGTAGAGCTCAACGCGCAAGGAAGCATAGCCGCTTCGGGGCAGCGTTTCCGCGATCGCGGCGATGTGCGGCTCTTCCATGTGTCCTGTCAGGCCCGGAATGACCAGAACCAGCGGAAATCGGGCGCCTGCCTCATCCCCAGGGAGATCAAGTTTGCAGTGCAGACGGATACCGTCGCAACTGATGTAGAATTCTTTTCTTTGGATCATAGCTTCTCAATGTCTCAAATGGACAAAAAACTGTATACTATAGTTAACAGATTCATTATGACATATCGGGGTACACAGCAACAACATAAAGGGGACCAATATGGATATTTCTAAAGAAAACAGGAAAATTCTGGAGCTGCTGGCGAGGGAGTTTCCCAACCGACGGGCAGCGTTCGCGGAGATCATCAACCTGCAGGCGATCCTGAACCTGCCCAAGGGGACCGAGCACTTCCTCAGCGATCTGCACGGAGAATACGAGGCTTTCAATCACATTTTAAATAACTGCTCAGGGGTGATCCGGGAAAAGGTGAGCTTTTTGTTCGGCGATACAATGACGCCGGCGGAGCAGGCGGAATTCTGCACGCTGATCTACTATCCTCAGGACGAGCTGGAGCGCATGAAACAGGGAGGAGAGATTCCCCGCTACCGCTACAAGCAGATGCTGCAGCGGCTGATCGAGCTCACCGCTTATTCTTCGTCAAAATATACACGGTCCAAGGTGCGGCGGGCTATGCCGCAGGAATTCGCTTTCATTATCGATGAGCTGCTGCACGCCCAGAAGGACGAGGACAATAACAGGGCGCTCTATCACTCCAAGATCCTGGACTCCATCATGGACACAAAGAGCGCGGATGATTTCATTGTGGCGCTCTGTACTTTGACAAAGCGGCTTACCGTGGACCGCCTGCACATTCTCGGGGACATTTTTGACAGGGGCGAGCACGCGGACCTTATCATGGACCTTCTGATGGACTATGAGAACGAGCTGGATATACAGTGGGGCAATCACGATATCCTGTGGATGGGTGCCGCGGCGGGCAATCCTGCCAGCATTTTCGTCTGCATCAACAACAACGTTAAATACGGCAACTATGAGGTCCTGGAGAACGGCTACGGCATAAGCATGCGCAACCTGGTGCTGTTCGCTGAGAAGACCTATTCCAAGGAAGAGGGCATGGACCCGCTCAAAAAAGCGATCTCTGTCCTGATCTTCAAATTGGAAGGGCAGCTGATCAAGCGGCATCCTGAATATCGCATGAAGAATCGTTTGCTCCTGGGGCAGGTTGACTGGGAAAACTACACGATCACACTGGACGGCGTCACGCACCCGCTTAAGACGAAAGATTTCCCGACGGTGGACCCTGCTGACCCGTTCTCTCTCAGTCCCGAGGAGAAAGTGGTCGTCAAAGATCTCGTACATGCTTTTACGCACTCCGTGCGGCTGCGCCAGCATGTGGACTTTCTTTATTCCCACGGCTCTATGTACAAATGCAT
>CADBIU010000058.1 GCA_902794825.1 uncultured Lachnospiraceae bacterium | reverse complement strand
GCGCCGGGCTGCGCGCAGACATCCACGATCGCGCCCTGATCCACAATGATCATGCACTGGCCCTCGTTTACAACGATCGTAGAGCCGTTCGTGATAACATTCTCGCTTCCACCTCTGTTAAGAAGGCCAGATTTACCGGTGTGATGCTGGCCCTTCCTTACAAGAACGTCCGCGTCCATCTCCGAGCAGTAAAAATACTCTTTCCACTGATCTCCAAGTACAGATGCCAGTGATGCGCCTGCCGCTGTGATAAGTCCCATAGTTTACCTCCTTAGTTTTACATCTGACTGCGAACGACCAGATACTCATCCCCGTTGCGGTAATAAGGGCACTGGGAGTGGCGGTCCGACAGAAAGCGGATGTAATCATCCTCGTCCATGTCTATATCGCACACATATTCCCCGTAGTCCTCATCGTAGCCACAGTATGCGCAGGTGTCGCAGCTGTTTGTATTAGCCAATTCTTCTCTCCGTTTTTCGCATATGCACTTTTTTATGGTAACTGCGCGGCTCCCCGCCGGACAGCTATCATTTATATTCTAACATATAATACGTAAATGACGCCAAAATATTGTGCAGGACACATTTTTTTTACAATTATGCAAGAGTTCGTCCTGCGCGTATTCGGGGATCGCTTTTACTTGCTGCCCATCTCCCCAAGCAGAACTTCAACTGCTTTGTCCAGCTGCGTGTCCTTCCCGTCGTCAAGATAGGCGTCCGTATCCAGTTCGACCTCTATGTCAGGCTCGATTCCCTTGAGGTGGATGTCGTTGCCGCCTCTGGTGTAGTAGTTGGCGACCGTCAATTTGATCGCAGAGCCGTCCTGCAGAGGAATGACGTCCTGTACAATGCCTTTGCCGAAAGTCGTCTTGCCGACCAGTTTGCCGATGCCCGAATCCTTGATCGCGCCTGAGAGTATCTCCGCGGCGCTGGCGCTGTACTCATTGACAAGTACCACCATAGGCAGGTCAAAATCTGCCCCTTCGCAGTTATACTCAGTCTTGTTGCCGTCCTTGTCCTCCATGTAGAAGATCAGCCCCTTCGGCAGCAGCTGTTCCGCCACCGCGCACACTGAAGTAACGCTTCCGCCCGGATTTCCCCTAAGGTCGATGATCAGGCCCTTCATACCCTGCCCTTTCAGCTCCTCAAAGTTCTCGGTGAACTGGTTCACCGTCACGTCGTCGAATTCGGTGATCTGCAGATATCCGATCCCGTCGTCGAGCATCTCGGATTCCACTGTAGGCGTATCGACCCTGCCTCTCTTAAGCTTAACCTCTATCTCCTCTCCGTTTCGGACCAGGGTCAGCGCGACCTCTGTTCCCTCTTCGCCCCGAATGTGGCTGACGACTTCATCGATGTCGAGCCCTGACATATCCTCGCCGTCGACCTTATAGATGAGGTCTCCTTCCATGAGCCCTGCCGCCTCCGCCGGTGAATTCTTGATAACGCCGGAGATGGCGCAGATACCGGTCTCCACGTCCTGGCTCACATAGGCGCCGATCCCGTAATAGACGCCCTGGGTCTGCTCTGCGAGCATCTTGTATTCCTCAGGTGTGTAGTAGCAGGAGTAAACATCTTCCAGTGACTCGAAGAGGCCCTTGTAGATTCCGTTCTCCTTGTCCTCCCTGGTGATCTCGGAAGACTTATAGTAGTAGCGGTCCAGATACTGTTCGAGCACGCTCAGTTTGTTGACAGACTCCCTGTTGACTGCGGAATCGCTTCCGGAAGACTGCACTGCCATCTGGCCGCCTCCGCCTGACAGGGCAAAAAATACCCCGACAGCAATGACTGTCACCAGAATACCTGCCAGCATTCCGGGTATAAAGCCTCTGAATCCGTTCCGTTTCTCTGTTCGTTCTTCCATTTCGCCTTTCTCAGAAACAAGCGCCCGAAGGGGCGCTTGTCTCGAATTCCTTTCTGAATAGGGCCGATCCGCTCAGCCTCAGTATTCGAATTGCTTCATATACTTCATGTACTTGACGACCATCAGAGCGATCTTGAAGGTGATGGCGTCCTCAAATACGCGAAGATCGAGCCCGGTGCTCTTTTGTAGCTTGTCCAGACGGTAAACCAGTGTATTTCTGTGAATGAACAGCTGCCTCGATGTCTCGGAGACGTTCAGGCTGTTCTCAAAGAACTTGTTGATCGTGGCAAGTGTTTCCTGGTCGAACTCCTCGGGATTCTTGCCCTTGAAGATCTCTCTGATGAACATCTTGCAGAGCGGTATGGGAAGCTGATAGATCAGCCTGCCGATGCCCAGCTCGTTGTACGCGATCACGGTGCGGTCCTCAAAGAAGATCTTGCTGACATCCAGAGCCATCTTGGCTTCCTTGTAGGAGCGGCTTACTTCCTTGATCTCACTAACGACAGTGCCGTAAGCGATGCGCACGCCGCTGATACCGAGTTTCCTCAGGTGCGCGTCGATAGCGCTCGCCGTCTTCTCGATATCCTTGATCCTGCTTCCGTCCGTAAGTTCCTTGACCACCACGACATTGTTCTCGTCCACCGCGGTGACAAAATCTGTCGTCGTCGTGCCAATGAATTCCTGTACCACTTCCAGCACATTCCTGTCGCGCTCAAAGCCTGTCTCCACGATCATGACGACTCTCTGGGCGTCAGACGCGATATGCAGCTTCTTGGCGCGGCTGTAAATATCGATCAGAAGGAGGTTGTCCAGGAGCAGATTCTTCATGAAGCTGTCCTTGTCGTAGCGTTCCTTGAAAGCGCTCATCAGCCCCTTGAGCTGGAAAGCCGCCATGCGCCCGATCAGCAGGGAACTGTCCGTCTCGCCGTATACCACGATGACATACTCCAGTTGCTGCTCGTCCATCACCTTAAAGAACTGGTAAGGTCCGGCTGACTGACTGTCTGCAGGTGAATTCGCGAAATCCGGGATCGCACTCGCCGCATTCGCGAACACCGGGGCAGTGACCGCAACCTCTCTTCCGTCGGAATCCATGATCCCGAGTTCAAGATGCGATATTTCCTTGATACCTTCTATTGTGTTCTGTAATACCTGATTTGAAACCATGTCCCCCTCACGCTTTCGTAATCAACCCCACAGTTTACGATGTAACAAAAATTTACCGTCTATTATATTTTAGACTATAATCATACAAAAATCCATAAAAAATAGTGTAATTTTTGTGTAATTTTGATAAATCGTTCCAAAAAAGCCATGCAGAAACCGCATGGCTTTTTCGTAAACTCTCCCTCTCTCAATTCCTATTTGATCCGGATACTATCCGGGCCGATCTCTATTTTGCCAAGTTTGAGCAGGTGGCCTACGGCTCTCTTGAACTCATTCTTGCTCATCTGCATCTGCTCGCGGATGATCTCGGGCGCGACCCTGTCGTTGAAGGGAAGTATGCCCCCGTTCGCGTTCATCCTGGCCATGATGCGGTCCATATCGCGGTCCATCTGAAGAGGCGCTTTCTCTCGGATGCTCAGGTCCAGCTTTCCATCCGGCTTGACCGCTGTCACTCTTGCTGAGATCACATCGCCGACCCTGAGGTCTCTCACCAGCTCCCTTCGGGGGATCAGCGCTGAGAACATGCTGTCCACCGCGACGAAAGCTCCGAAGTTGCGGCTGGTCTCATAGACGACGCCTGTCACCTGGTCGCCCGTCCTGTAGGGACTCTCCTTGCTGAGGTAGGGATAGACGTTCATCGTGGCGCACAGCCGCTCGCTCTTATCAAGATACACGGCTACCAGGACTTCCTGTCCCTCTTTGACTCTCTCCCTGGGCTGCTCGTGGAAAGGAAGCAGCAGATCCTTGTCCAGTCCCCAGTCCAAAAAAGCGCCGATCCTGCCCACCTGCAGCACAGTCAGGTATCCCACCTGATGAAGCATAAGCTTGGGCTTCCTGCGGGTCGCGATCATTCTGTCCTCGGAATCCTTGTAGAGAAATACTTCCAGCTTATCTCCCTCAGATACCCCCTCAGGCACCTGGGATCGGGGCAGCAGAACGCGTCCATCCTCCGGATCCTCGCCTTTGAGGTAAATTCCAAAGGGCACTGTCTTTTCAACTGTAAGTGTCTGAAGTTCACCGAGTTTCATTTTCCCACCTCTTTGTACAGTTTCATTTCCACCACGGCGTACGGTTTGCCGTCTTCGCCGTTCATGCTCACCAGATATGTATCCTCATGAGTCCGGTAAATCACCGGAGCTATGCGGTCTCCGAGCACCGCCTGGCGCCGGTATTCCACCCGCAGCTCCCTGATCTCGCTGTCAGCGGGCAGGTACATGACCGCGAAATGCACATACTGCGCATTGTTCATATGTTGATTGGTATCAAGGTGATGCATTCTCACCACAATATCTTCCCTGCACTCACCGCCCTCTTTCGGGACGGCGATCTTTCTCGGGCTGTATTCCATGTCCAGCTTCGGCGCGAGCTCATACTTTCCTATGATCTCCTCAGGAACCCTGACAGGATACATTTTCTCCATATCCAGAAGAGTCCACACCGAATTGGCTGCTGCCAGCCTCTCGCCTTCCGGCGTTTCCATCACGAAATTCCTCAGTCCCATGAGTCCCTTGAACTCATATGGCTGCGTGCCGGTCCTCACAGATTCCCCCATGACGGGGCGTCTGTAGAAGTGGATCTGCCAGTAATTGATCACCCACGCGATCCCCCGCTCAGACATGTAATCGAGTCCGATCCCCAGGTCCTCCGACTGAAATGAAGTACAGTCCTGAAAGTAATCAATCGTCTTCTCCGCCGTCAGTTTCCGTCTTCTGTCGACTTCGCTGTATCTGATCCGTCCGTCAAATGTATACATTAGCCCTTTCCCGTTTCGTCTATATTTTGGCCTTCGATCAGTCGATCAGAACGCCCTCTGAGTTGAAGTTATAATATCTTCCATTGATCAGCCAGGTGCCGGTAGCTGCTCTGCCGCCTGCGGAGGGGCTGAAGAAATACTTCTTTCCGCCCACTGTTGCCCATCCGAGAGTCATATGGCCCTGGGAACCAAAATTGTACTTCATCCCATCTATCTTAGCGATCCCTGTCGCCATCTTGCAGTTATCGTCGAAGTAATAGGTCTTGCCCTTGATGTCTCTCCATCCGGTGACGGCATGTCCGTCATCAGCCATGTAATACCAGACGCCCTTGTCCTGAACCCAGCCGGTTTTCATAGCGCCCTGATCCGACAGGTAATACCACTTGGAGCTCACTTTGACCCAGCCGGTCTGCATTGCGCCCGAGCCATTGAAATAGTACCAGGAATCGCCTACCTTGCCCCAGCCGGTTACCATGGAGCCGTCAGATTTGAGGTAATAGTACTTGTTCTGATACAGGATCCAGCCCTTTACCATGTTTCCGTCAGCGGAATAGTAATACCACTTGCCGCCCACTTTCTTCCAGGCGCCGCCTGTCGCGGCTGCTGTGCTGCTTCCGCCGACTGAGCCGTTGCCGCGCAGCTGGATCGTAGCTCTTGTTCCGTTGCTGCCAAGGGTCCATGTCACATGGTAGTGATCGCCTGTGTGCGCGTCGATGATCGGAGTGCCCGAACTGTTCTTGCCAACGCAGATTGCTGTGTGGTCATAGACGCCGTTGCTGTTCCAGTCATAATATACCGGGTTGCCTCTGAGGACATTTCCGTTATTGGCACTCATAAATGTGCCGTATTTCTTAAAGTTGTCGATTGCTCCGCTGCAGTTGATCCATGCATAAGACGCGGGATACCAGGCGCTGTTCTTGGGCATTCCGCCCGCGTACAGACACTGGGAAACGAAATTGCAGCAGTCCACTCCGGGATACTGTCTGTATTCGGGGTTTCTGGAAGTCGCCCACTTGTCAGCATACGCGATCGCGTTGTCGGCGTTGTAGGAGTACTTGCCGTCTCCATAGATCTTAAGACTGGCAGTCTTCATGCCGTTCCCGCTCTTAAGGTCCGCTGCGCTCTTACTCTGCAGATCCGCGCTGTTCTCTGCTCCTGCCTGATCCGCGGTCTCTTCAAGCATCTGCTGCTGGACTTCCGCATCCTCAAGCCATGCAAAATTTCTGTCTGTATTAATAACAGAGATCACTTCATAGTTTCCGCCGGCTTTTTTCTCAAGAACTGCCGTGTAATAGTAGCGGTAAGCGGAGACATTCTCTGTTTCCTGCTCTCCTTCTGTATAACCTTCCGTCATCCACTCGTCGACATCGACCAGGATCCGGCCGTTCTCCTCCTCGCAGGAAGTTACTGTGTAGCCGGGGATCAGCCTTGTCAGCTTCTGGGATCCTGAGATTCCCATCTGCGTATAGGCCTTCTGTCTGTCCCACTCCGCCGCCAGCGATTCGTCCGCTTCTGCAGCCGAATCGGCAAGCAGATAAGAAGCCTTCTTCTCCTCGTAGTCAGAAAGTGTTGCGATTATTCTATCGGCCTGCGCTTCACCGAGCTTATTCGTCACGGCTGTGCAGTCAGGTTTCATTTTACGGGCAATATCGAGAATTTCCTGATCTGAAATAGATGTGCTGCGCGCGTAAAGATCCGCGATCGCGTCCTCATAAGAAATACCGGCACTCTCGCCTGAATTCTGAACACTTCCCTGCGCCTCCCGGGATGTATTCGTCAGATTCACCGCAGACAAAGTTCCGCGATGGCCGATACTAATGCGATAACGGTATGCTTTTTCATGGTCTCCTCCGATCTTTTGTGATGACGGTAATCATTTCCGCAATGAGTTGTAACATCTACAATTAGAATGTTAACATTTTTTTAACATTTTGTCACTAATTATTTATACTATTTTATTATTTAGTACTTTTGCACAACTTTTTGCGGTCAAAATTGGAGACTAGTTCCCATTAAATCAGGTTTCAGAAATGAAAAAGACATGAAAAATGGCTTCCATCCCGTGGGATGAAAGCCTTAATCTAGCGCAGGGCTAGAAGGATTCGAACCTTCAAAATGACGGAGTCAGAGTCCGCTGCCTTACCGTTTGGCTATAGCCCTATAAATATATGTAAACGACATATCTGTCGGCTACGAATTATGATTATAGAGGATGGTTTGCGTTTTGGCAAGTCTTTTTTTTATTTTTCCGTAAAAAAGAGCCGGCGGGCAAAAGCTCTCCGGCTCAATGAATTCAATCTTACGCGTTCTTCCACACTGCCGGTGTCAGCAGCATCAGCATAGGATACAGCTCGAGACGGCCTGCAAGCATATCGAACATGAGGATATACTTGGTGACCGGCTGCATAAAGCCGAAGTTGCAGGTCGGGCCTACCTTGGAAAGACCGGGTCCGATGTTGTTGAATGTACATGCCACTGAAGTGAACACTGTCTCGAGGTCAAGGTTCTCAAAGAGGGTGATCGCCAGCACTGATACCGAGAACAGCAGCATGTAGGTGGACAGGTAGACGCTGACACTGTGCAGTGTGCTTCTGTCCATTGTCTTGCCGTCCATGGTGACGTTCGTCACAGCGCGGGGATGCAGGTACTTGCGGATCTCGCGGTACACGGTCTTGAACATGAGCATGATACGGGAGACCTTCATACCGCCGCCTGTACTGCCTGCGCAGGCGCCTACAAACATGATCAGTACCAGCAGCGCCCTGGAGTACTGCGGCCACCGGTCGAAGTCCGCCGTAGCGAAACCTGTGGTCGTGATGATCGAAGCTACCTGGAACGCTGAGTGATGGAACGCCTGGTACAGCGTCGGGAACATATTCCGCACGTTGATCGTGATCGTGATGATCGAGAATGCTACGATGCCAAAATATCCCTTCAGCTCGCTCATCTTGAAGACTTCATCAAACTTCCTTCTCAAAATGAAGAAGTAAGCGTTGAAGTTGACGCCGAACATGAGGATGAACACCGTGATGATACTCTGCATCAGACTGGAATATCCGGCGCAGCTGTCATTGCGCACGCCGAAACCTCCCGTTCCGGCGCTGCCGAAGGAAATGCAGAGCGCGTCAAACAGCGGCATTCCCACAATAACGAGGACGATGATCTCCGCCACGGTGATCCCGAAGTAGATGGAATACAATATTTTGGCAGTGTCTTTCATGCGCGGGACCAGCTTGCCGACCGTAGGGCCCGGGCTCTCCGCACGCATGAGGTTCATGTTGTAGCCGCCGGTCATAGGGAGCACGGCAAGGATAAAGACGATGACGCCCATGCCACCCACCCAGTGAGTGAAGCTTCGCCAGAAGAGGCCTGTGTGGCTCAGGGCTTCGACATCGCTCAGGATACTGGATCCCGTCGTCGTAAAGCCGGAGACCGTCTCAAACAGCGCGTCCGTAAAGTTCGGGATGTCCTTCGTGATCACCAGAGGGATCGCGCCCAGAATACTGATGACGATCCAGCTCATACCTACGATCACAAGGCCTTCCCTTGCGTAGTAGGCGTGGCTTCTGAGCTTGAATCCGGAGATGATCCTTCCGATCACGAAATAAGCGATGGATAAAACCACATATACGATCGCCTGTTTCTCCCCGTAGAACAGGCCGCAGACAGCCGGGAGAGCCAGAAAAGCCCCGGTGAACTGAATGACGACGCCGAGTATTTTCCGAATAATGGAATAATTCATAACCGCCTCCTGTCCGTCACTTTAGAATATCCCTGATATCCCTGAATCCGAGATGGGAAGTGACCACAACTACGCTGTCGCCTACGCGGATGACGGAATTACCGTTCGGGATACTGATCCTGCCATCGTGACTGATGCATGCGACGAGGACATTCGGCTTAACTTTGAGCTGGGACAGCGGGATCCCAACTACGGGGGAATCTGTCTGGATCATGAATTCCAGAGCTTCCACCTTGTTTTCAATGATCTTATACAGCGTCTCCACGTTACTGCCGATGGAGTTCTGCAGCGCGCGCACATAGCGCAGAATATTGTCCGCCGTAATATTCTTGGGATGCAGGAGCGTTCCCAGGTCAAGGCGCTTGATGATCTCGTCAAAATCCAGACGGTCCACCTTGGTGATGACCTTGGCTTTGGAGCTTTCCTGGGCGAACAGGGACAGGAACAGGTTCTCCTCGTCCATGCCTGTCAGCGTCACAAAGGACTCGCACTCCCTGATGCCCTCCTCCATGAGGATATTCTGGTTGGCGGCGTCGGCATGGATGATGGTCGCCTTGGGGAGCAGATCGCACAGTTCCTCGCAGCGGTCCCTGTCTTTCTCGATGATCTTGACCCGTATGCCGGTATCGATCAGCTGCTGCGCGAGATAGAACGCGATCTTGCCGCCGCCTATGATCATGCAGTCCCTGACTCTGCGGCTCTTAAGGCCGATCCTTGCCACAAAATCTCTGGTATTTTCCTTGGACGCAACGATACTGATGACATCCCCGGCCTTTAATACGAACGCGCCGTTTGGGATCTCTACCTGATCGCCTCTCTCCACCGTGCAGATCAGCACGTCTGTGCCGGTCCTCTTGTGGATCTGCGCAAGGGGGCAGCCGTCCAGGACAGAGCCGTCCGGGATCCTCACCTTGATGATCTCCACCTTTCCCTTTGCAAAAGTCTCGATCTGAACAGCGGAAGGGAACCGGAGCACTCTCGCCGCTTCAGTCGCCGCCGCGTACTCAGGGTTTACGGTGAGGGACAGGCCCAGTTCTTCTTTAATAAAATCGATCTCGCTGTTATAAACGGGATTTCTTACTCTCGCAATGGTATTGCATCCACCTGCCTTCTTAGCAATGAGGCAGCACAGCAGGTTCAGTTCGTCGGAATCGGTCGCCGCCACTAAAAGGTCGGCTTTTTCGATCCCGGCCTCCATCTGTACGGAGTGACTAGCGCCGTTTCCTACAAGTCCGAGGACGTCGTAATTGTTTGATATGTCAGTGACCACCCTGCTGTCCACATCAATAACAGCAATGTCGTGCCCCTCCTGGCTCAACTGAGCCGTAAGAGCTGCGCCGACCTTGCCGCAGCCAACCACTATGATCTTCATTTTCTCTTCCCCTTTTTACAACAATTATTCTGCTTCAGCCTTGGGGGCGACAACCACTCTCAAAATGTCACCCGCTTCGATCTCAGCAGCCGTAGAAGGATCAGCGGCGTTCACCAGTTCAAGTTCGATGATCTCTTTGGGGTGAGGCGCGCTGTCTACACTCTCTCCATTTTGATTATACATTGAAATCACGATAATCGGAATATCTCTTCCATCAGGTTTCATAATCTCTATGCGGTCTCCGACACAGAATTTGTTCCTCTGCATGATGCGCGCCCTTCCCTCCGGCGTGATCTCCTCGATAATTCCGAGGAAAACCGCTTCATTGACATAGGTATTGCTGTCGTAGACCATGGCCTCCGTATCAGGCCTGCCATAGTAAAAACCTGTAGTGAACCTTCTGTAGGTGCACTTTCTGATCGCGTCCTGATACTCCGGGATCCTGGACTGATAGAGTTCCTCGCTCCTGCCGCAGTCGTCGAGGGCCTGTCTGTACGCCCTGGCCACCGACGCGACATAGAGCGCCGTCTTCATGCGCCCCTCGATCTTGAGGCTGTCCACGCCCGCCCGAAGAAGGTCCGGGATGTGTTCGATCATGCACAGATCTCTGGAGTTGAAGACGAAGGTACCTCTCTCGTTTTCCTCGATCGGGAGATAGACGCCGGGCCTGGATTCCTCCATGACCGCGTATTTCCACCTGCAGGGATGTGTGCAGGCGCCGTGGTTGGCGTCCCTGCCAGTAAAATAGTTGGAGAGCAGGCATCTTCCCGAGTAAGAAATGCACATCGCGCCGTGCACGAAAGCCTCGATCTCCCGGTCCTCAGGGATGTGCTTCCGGATTTGCGCGATCTCAACAAGGCTCAGCTCCCTCGCGCAGACCACTCTCTCCGCCCCCAGGTTGAACCAGAAATTGAAGGTCTCGTAGTTGGTGTTGTTGGCCTGGGTGGAGATGTGCAGCGGAATCTCGGGGCACGCTCTCTTCGCCAGCATGAACATTCCGGGGTCCGCCACCAGGATCGCGTCAGGCTTCATCTCCGCCAACTGGCCAAAATATTGCTCAGCCCCAGCGAGATCACTGTTGTGGGCGAGGATGTTGGCGGTTACATAAACCTTCACCCCTCTTTCATGGGCATATCGTATTCCTTCAGCCATTTCCGCCGGCGAAAAGTTTCTCGCCTTGGCCCGCAGCCCGTAGGCCTCTCCCCCTATATAGACCGCGTCCGCTCCGTATCGGACGGCGGTTTTGAGCACTTCCAGATCCTTAGCGGGGAGAAGCAGCTCTGTCTTTCTCTTTTTTGCATTCTGTGCCATATCATTCCTCACTGCCGGAGATCTCCGGCCTCTGTATTATCAGCCATACCTCGCCTGCGCACCGAGAGCGCCGCTCCGTCGCCCGTCTCAAGGAGTATCGTCCTAAGGCGCGGGTCCTCCGAGACCGCTGTCAGATACTCCCGCATTCTCTTGTGGATCGTGCGGTTGCGCCGAGTCACCGAGAACTTCGACTCCAGGATCTCACCTTCCTTGAGAACGTTGTCGGACAGCAATATGCCGCCTTCCCTCAGGAGCCTGATCACCTCCGGCAGGAACCGGATATATTGCCCCTTCGCCGCGTCCATGAAGATCAGGTCGAAGGTGCCTGTGACTTCCGGCAGGATCTGAGCCGCGTCCCCCTCAAGGAGTGTGATCCTCTCTGCCCCGAACCTGTCAAAATTCAGCCGCGCCTCAGCAGCTCTGTCCTCATCGCATTCTATTGTGATGATCTCACAGTCAGCGGGCGCGTAAGTGTACATGACCAGCGCCGAGTAGCCCACCGCCGTGCCGATCTCCAGGATCCTGCGCGGCGCCAGCAATTCCAGAAGACACTGAATAAGGCCCCGGGTTTGGGGCCGAATGATCGGTACTCCTTCCTCCAGAGCCTTTTTCTCTAAATTTCTCAGTTCCGGGGACTGTTCCGCGAGCAGAGACTCCGCGAACACACTGATCCGCTCCCCGGCATCTCTCTGCGCGGCAAATTTTTCCAAATAATCTGTCATACTCTCATGATCAGTGTCCTGATCACCCTCTCAGCCCTCTTCTCCTTCGCCTTCGGTTTCTTCTCCGCCGTCTGTTCCTTCAATGGGCTGCTCCTCAGCAGGCGCTTCCGCCGCGGGAGCCTCCTCAGCAGCCGGTTCCGCCGCGGGAGCTGCCGCCTCGGCGGCCGGTTCCTCTGCAGCCGGTTCCACAGGCATCTCATAAGGAGAAGCTTCTTTAGCGCAGATCACTCTCATGATCTCTTCCGTCGTCATTTCCGATGAGAGCGCGTAGGTTCCCGCGACATACATTCCCGCGTAGTCGGACACCCTCTCCTGGATCAGGAAGAGCCTCGCGGATTCTATGATCCCCTGCTCCTCGAGCTGTTCAGCGAGTTTGGGTGCCTTGACGCCCTCTTCCACGGTGAAAGCCACTACTTTGCCGGTTCCCCTTGCATCTTTTCCCTGTTGGGAAAACACGCCGTAACCTACGTCATAGTAGTGTTTGGCCTGTCCCGCCATGAACAGGATCGCTGCCGCGATCACTGCGTAAATGATGATACTGCCGAGGGTATCGATCACAACCCCGATAGTGGTGCGCATTTTTCTCACTACACGCCTCCCGTACTGCCGTCCGCTGTACTAAAGTTTATGATGATTAATAGTTATCTCTGCCGATCTCCACGATGATCGGAAGGATCATCGGTCTTCTCTGGGTCTTCTTCCAGAAATAATCGCTCAGATTGTCCCTTACTACCGCCTTGATGCGGTTGCGGTCCAGGGTCCTTCTCTCCTGGCAGGCATAGAGCGCGCCCTGCGCCACGAGATTCGCGCCGTTCATCAGAACGTCCGCTTCCTTGATATATACAAAGCCCCTGGAAGTGATCTCCGGAGCTGATACGATCTTCTCTGTACCGCTCTCCATGGCGAATGTCACGATGACAATGCCGTCCTCTGCCAGGTGCTGGCGGTCTCTGAGGACGATGTTGCCCACGTCTCCCACGCCGAGTCCGTCAACCAGGATGTTGCCGACCGGAACACTGTCCGTCACCTTCGCGCTGTCAGGGGTCAGTTCAAGCACGTCTCCCGACTGCAGGATGAAAATGTTCTCCTTGTCGATTCCCAGCTCCCTGACCAGCTTGGCCTGTGCCTTGAGATGGCGGTATTCGCCGTGTACAGGCACGGAATATTTTGGCTGAACCAAAGTATAGATCAGCTTGATGTCTTCCTGACAGGGGTGGCCCGAGACATGGACGTCCTGGAATATGACGTCCGCCCCCTTCAAAAGAAGCTTATTGATCACGTTGGTGACCGCTTTCTCATTGCCCGGAATGGGGCTGGATGAGAAGATAACGGTATCTCCCTGTCCGATCGATATCTTCCTGTGGATGCTCTCCGCCATGCGGCTGAGGGCCGCCATGCTCTCGCCCTGGCTTCCCGTCGTGATGATGACGGTCTGCTCTCCGGGATAGTTCTTGAGATCGTCCACGCTGATCAGGGTATTGGCCGGCACGTCCAGACATCCCAGTTCGGAAGCCGTCGCGATGATATTGACCATGCTGCGGCCTTCCACGACTACCTTCCTACCGTGTTTGTAGGCGGAATTGATGATCTGCTGTACCCTGTCCACGTTGGAAGCGAAGGTCGCAATGATGATCCTCGTGTCGCTGTGCTCCTGGAAGAGCTGGTCGATGGTCTTTCCGACCGTTCTCTCCGAGGGCGTAAAGCCGGGGCGCTCGGCGTTTGTGGAGTCGCAAAGAAGCGCCAGGACTCCCTTTCTGCCCAGTTCAGCGAATCTCTGCAGATCGATCGCGTCGCCGTATACTGGCGTGTAGTCGACCTTGAAGTCGCCCGTGTGCACCACGATCCCCGCCGGTGTGTAAATAGCGAGCGCCGCGGCGTCAACTATGCTGTGGTTGGTCTTGATAAACTCAACCCTGAAGCATCCCAGTGTGACGGAGGAACCGAAAGGGATGACCTTTCTCTGGGTCGTCTCCATCATGCCGCGTTCCTTAAGCTTGTTCTCAATGATGCCCATGGTGAGCCTTGTGGCGAACACCGGGACATTGATCTTCTGAAGGACATAGGGCAGCGCGCCAATGTGGTCCTCGTGTCCGTGGGTTATTACAAATCCCTTAACTTTGTCGATGTTGTTCTCAAGATATGAGGTGTCCGGAATGACAAGGTCAATTCCGAACATGTCGTCCTCCGGAAACGCCAGTCCGCAGTCTACAACAATAATACTGTCTTCATACTCGAAGGCAGTGATGTTCATACCTATCTGCTCAAGCCCTCCCAGAGGAATGATCCTGAGCGCCGGCTGTCTCTGTTCCTTTTCTGTTTTTTTCTTCAAGTTATATCCTCTTATTCCTCGATCAGAATCCCCATCTCTTCCAGCTTATCGCTGAAGAGAAGAAGCGCTGCCGAGAGTTCGTTGTCGTCTTCCACAACGGCGTACAGACTCTCGTCGGATCCTTCCTCGGCGTCGTCTCTAAGGATCAGGGCCATGCCGTCTCCCTCCTCCTCGTCTGTGACGAGCAGGTACATCTTCCCTCCGAGTTTGACCTGTTCCAGCACATAGAACTCCTCCGGCTCCGCAGAGTCGGTTGGTACTAATCTGATCTTTTCCATTATTTTTCTTTCCTCATCTGTTCCAGTTCGCCGCGATGGTTCTCCATATATTCCCAGAGGATGATACTGGCCGCGATCATATCCACATACCGGCCTCTGTCTTCCCGGCGAATCTCCATTTTGTCCATAATTTCATAGGCCTCCACAGTCGTGAGTCTTTCATCCGACATCACGACAGGCAGACCTGTCCTGCGCTCCACATCCTCCCGGAACGCTAATGTATCTTCGGCTCTAAACCCGGCGGAATCGTCCATGTTGAGGGGCAGTCCCAGCACGATCAGCTTGACATCGTACTGCCCGCACAGCTCCTCGATCCTGGACAATGTCTTGCGAAGCTTGTTCGCCCTGTCGCGCCTTATGATCTCCAGCGGATGGGAGGTCATAAACAGCTCGTCGCTGAGCGCCACGCCGCATGTCCTGGAGCCAAAATCCAGTCCCATAAGTCTCATGGCGGATTATTTCTTCTTCCAGTGGTTGAACTCGATGTAGTCGTTCATGATCTCTTCGACGAGTTCATCCCGCTCCACCTTCATGATGAGACTTCTCGCACCCATATAGTTGGTGATATAGGTCGGATCTCCTGACATGATATAGCCGACGATCTGATTGACGGGATCGTATCCCTTCTCCAGCAGCGCCTCATAGACCACGGAGAGAATCTTCTTTACGCCCGTCTCCTGGTCCGGCTGCACCTTGAAATACTGTGTGTTCCCCAAGTCCATCCCGGACTTTCTGTTATTGTTCTGATCCATAAACTTACAATCAACCTCGTCCTATACTGTTTGTATTTCCTATGTATACGTGTTCCTCAAAAGAACGTCCGTTTACATCTCTTTATCATACCTTATTTTACCGCCGCTTTCAACTAGAGGCGCAAACATAAGGCCCTGCGCATTTGCCGCGGCACCTGTAAATACGCCCGAAATGAGCTGTCCTTCCTCCATTTTGGCGCCGGGATCGCCTTCGCAGAGGATGTATCCCTCCACATAGCGCTTTGTATGGCCTCTCCAGCAGAGGCCGAAGGGCATCTGCGCCTTCTCCTCCAGAAGGAGCTCATCCTGCTTTCCGATAAACTGCGCCCGGAACTGCTCCGACTGTCTCTGCGTCATCTCGAGCAAAATATCGCTGCGCGCGCTCTTTACCGGCTCCGGGATCTGCACCGGCATAGCAGCCGCCGCGGTTCCCTTCCGCACTGAATATTTGAAGACGTGCATCTCATAGAAGTTCACTTCCTCCAGGAACTTCACCGTCTCCTCAAATTCCGCGTTGGATTCCCCGGGAAATCCAACGATCACATCTGTCGTGATCGCGGGTTTATCATAATATCTTCTCAGCAGCTTTACGCTTTGCAAAAACTCCTCTGTCGTGTAATGGCGATTCATCCTGCGCAGCGTCGCGTTGCACCCGCTCTGCAGCGAGAGGTGGAAGTGCGGACACACTTCGGGCATCGCCGCGATCCCTTTGACAAAAGATTCTGTCATGATCCTTGGTTCAAGAGAGCTCAGGCGGATCCTCTCGATACCGTCGATTTTCCTGATCCGGTCCATCAGATCCAGCAGATAAGCCCCTGACTTCTCCGGGTCAAACTTCACAGCGTCTGTCTGCGCGTCCCACTCAAGGCCATAGGAACTGACGTGGATTCCGGTCAGGACTACTTCCCGAATCCCTTTATCCGCAATGGTCCCGATCTCCTTGAGGATCTCGCCCGGTCTTCTGCTCCTGATCCTTCCCCTCGCGTAGGGAATGATGCAGTAAGTGCAGAACTGATTGCAGCCGTCCTGTATTTTGACAAAAGCCCTTGTGTGGCCGGGGTCCTCGAGCTGCATATCCTCATAATCCGGTCTGTGCGTCAGGTCGGTCATCGTCCTGCCGCCCAGGGTGCGCCTTTCAAGGCTTCCGCCTTCTGTGCCATGTGCTTCGCCGGCTGCGCTCTCCTTATCTCCGCCTATCCCTGCCAGGAACTCATCCAGAAGTTCCGCGATCTTCGCTTTCTTATTATTACCAATGGCCAG
>CADBIU010000057.1 GCA_902794825.1 uncultured Lachnospiraceae bacterium | reverse complement strand
CTGAGGGGATTCTCCCAGGGGCGGATCATCGTCGTTGACCTGCCGAGCAAAAAAGTCTATACAAGTCCCGCCGCAAAGGACGTCGCCGCTTTCTTCCGGCAAGCCCTCTGAGGCCTCACTGTGTATATAGTAACACGCAGTAAATGCATGAGCGAAAGGAGTTTATTATGAATGCAGCTGTGATTCTGGTCATTTCCATTCTCCTGCTTTTGGCGGGATACGTCTTCTACGGCGGATGGCTTGCGAAAGAGTGGGGCATTGATCCCAAGCGCAAGACCCCCGCTCATGAACTCGAAGACGGAATGGACTACGTCCCCGCTAAAGCACCCGTTCTGATGGGACACCACTTCTCCTCGATCGCCGGCGCGGGCCCGATCAACGGCCCTATTCAGGCGGCAGTCTTCGGCTGGGTCCCCGTCCTTCTCTGGGTAGTGATCGGAGGCATCTTCTTCGGCGGCGTGCACGATTTTGGCGCGCTCTTCGCCTCAATACGCCACAAAGGCCAGTCCATCGGCGAAGTTATTTCCGGTTCCATGGGCCGCACCGCTAAGCGGCTGTTCATCATCTTCAGTTACCTTACACTGCTTCTGGTAGTTGCCGCTTTCGCTTCCATTGTTGCAAATACATTCGGAACAACTACATCCGCGGGCGCTATGCGTGAAGGCGCGGCTCTTGAGGCGAACCTCTCCACAGCGATGATCTCTCTTCTGTTCATCGTGCTGGCTATGATCTTCGGCTTCCTCGTATATCGCCGCAACGTATCTGTCGGCCCCGCGACCCTGATCGGTATCGTCGGAATCGTAGCCATCGTATTCATCGGCCTCAATTTCCACCCGGTAGCGCTTTCCTACAACGCGTGGATGTGGCTCCTTGGCCTCTACATCCTGATCGCGTCCGTCACTCCTGTATGGATCCTCCTGCAGCCCCGTGACTATCTGAGTTCTTACCTTCTCTACTTCATGATCGCCGTCTCCGTGATCGGCGTCCTGGGCGCGGCCTTCACCGGAACAGGATCCCTCGCGATCCCCGCTTTCGGCCTCGCTGAAGCAAAAGGCAACGGCCTCTTCACCACCGGCAGCGTATTCCCTGCCCTGTTCATCACGATCGCATGCGGCGCTATCTCCGGTTTCCACTCACTGGTTTCCTCCGGAACAACCGCCAAGCAGATCGACAATGAGCGCGACGCGCAGCCCATCGGCTACGGCGCAATGCTCATCGAGTGCGTGGTCGCAGTCCTGTCCCTGTGCGCGGTCGGATATGTCTGGACAGACGCGGTCGGCGAGATGTCCGCTGAGACCGGCAAACTGGCCTCCGCTTTCGCATCCCCCACAGCAGTCTTCGCGACCGGTATCTCCAAGATGATCGGTTCCTTCACAAATGAAGGCGTCCAGAACATCATGTACCAGATGCTCGTCCTGGCGGTCTCAGTATTTTGCCTGACCTCCCTCGACACCGCGACCCGCCTGGCCCGCTACATGTTCCAGGAATTCTGGCTTGTCGACGGCGAGACCCCTGAAGATGTCAAAGACGGCAGGAAGATCCTCGTAAATCCTTACTTCGCGACAGCAGTCACCGTTGTCCTGGGCATCGCGCTCGGCATGACCGGATATGCCAAAATATGGCCCCTCTTCGGTGCAGCCAACCAGCTCCTCGCCGCTCTCGGCCTGATCGCTGTCTGCGCATGGCTCGGCGATATCGGCAGAAACAACAAGATGTTCTTCATCCCCATGTGCTTCATGCTGGTAGTCACGATCGCATCCCTGCTCCAGACCATCACCGCTAAACTTTCCGCCGGCGGAGACATCTGGAACTACATCCAGGCAATGATCGCGATCCTGCTCGTTGTGCTGGCAGTCGTCCTCGCCATCATCGCCTTCCGCACCCTTTCCGCGCAGGCGAAGAAGAAGAACTAAATACAACCGCATATTCACGGATAATTGAACGTAGTCTCAATTCAGTATATAATCTGAGTGGAGACACTCCGCCCGCCGCAGCGCAGAGCTGCCGCGCTATCCGGTTAATGCGTCTTCAACCTCCCATCTCACTATGAGTTGGGAGGTTGATTATCTTAGTTCATTATAGGGAGGCATTACATGATTCCGGCTTACGAAGGAAAAGAACCTTATATTTTCGTCAGCTACGCCCACAAAGACAGCGCCGTTGTATTCCGCCTCGTCGAACAGCTCAATGAAAGAGGCTACCGAATCTGGTACGACGAGGGCATCGAGCCCGGCTCCGAGTGGCCCGAATACATCGCCAACCACCTGCTGGGCGCGGAAATGGTGCTCTCAGTTCTCACCCCCAGCGCAGTTAACAGCGTAAACTGCCGCAGAGAGATCAACTTCGCCCTTTCCAAGAACAAGCCCGTCCTCACCATCTATATGGAGGACATAGAACTCCCTGTCGGCCTCGAGCTGCAGCTCTCCTCCCAGCAGAGCGTCCTCTACTACACCTACGACTCCGAGGAGCGCTTCCTAGACAAAATCGAGACCTGCCAGCACCTGCGCCCCTGCAAGCGGGCCGTGGGCGAAAGCGGCCCGGCTGAAAGCGGCATGCCTGAAAGCGGCGTAGTTGAAAGCGGCGCAGCTGCCGCTCATACCGGAGGTTCGGTTTCAGCGAAAGCTGCAGATGCATCTGCGGCGCGTGGAGCCGCTTCCGGGCGCATGGGAGCTTCCGGAACTTCTTCTGCTGCCGGCAGTACTTCTGGTTCAGGGCCTTCTTCTGCCGGCGCCAAACTTGCTCCTAATAAGATTGCTCTGATCGCAGGCGCCTGCGTCGCTGTCCTGGTAATCTTCTTCCTCATAAACCCCGGAAAGAAGAAAAATGCAGAGCCTGAGAATGCAGTAACAGCAACGACTGTTCAAGATGATACCGGCTCAGAAACTCAGGATGACGCCAACGCTGCCGCCCAGAACAACGCAGGTTCTGATGCGCAAAACGATGCGAATGCTGCCTCTCAAACTGATGCTCAGGCTGGCACTCAGAATGACGCGTCCACTCAAGGCGCTGACACCACCGCCCAGAATAGCGCCGACACCACCGCGGATACAACAGATGAGCCCGCTGCTGACACGACTGCATCCACTTGGGACTACACCATCACCCGCAGTGAAGAGAGCACCACCTATGCTTTCGACCGCGGCCCGCGCATCGTGATGCCCGCATCCTGGGGCTCTCAGGTAACAGTTATAGATGAAGGCGATCGCGTCACCTTCTACCACACAGCCAGCAGAGAAGCCTGGGCAGTAGACGGTATGGACAACGCCGGCTATCTCTTCAGACTGTGCCTTGATCCCACACAGGATTACAAAGTCTATCCTTCTTTCATGGACCTTGGCAAGACATCGGAAGGCTACTTCTTCCTTATGTTCCCCACTGATTTCCAGGCCTACGCCAATAATGAGAGAATCCTGGAGCAGTATCAGACACTATACAACGAACTTGATTATGTGAAGATCAATTCTTATATGGAATGATTCTGATTGCAGCTTAAGAGCAAGAAAACTTCCCGGTTGATGGTATTCCATCTTCCGGGAAGTTTTTTAATGAACCTCAAAAAGTGCAAAAAAGTGCTCTGGCACAAATCCTCCATCCACCTACGGCTTGCGGCAAATCCGATGGTATGAAAAAGCTTCCTTGTGCACAAACTCTCCATCCGCCTACGGCTTGCGGTAAATCCGATGGTATGAAAAAGCTTCCTTGTGCACAAACTCTCCATCCGCCTACGGCTTGCGACAAATCCGATGGTGCACCTGACCAGATGCGCTCAAATGAGCACCATCCATATCAAGCCATACACAGTATCCGATGGAGCCCCCGGCAAAAAATGCCTAAATGGGCTCCATCTACAGAGAGAACTGGCCGTATCCGATGGAGACTTTGTGCGGAAGCGCCCCAAAAGGCTCCATCCACATCAAGCCACTCTCGAAATCCGATGGGCCCCCGGCAAAAATAAGCCAAACAGGCTCCATCCTCACAGAAAAAGAGGCAAATCCGATGGGCCCAATCGCCACCAGAAGCACAAATCCGCTAAAAAAGCACCACAGAAGCCCCCGACAAGAAGCCTCCAACAGCCCTCACATCGTAGAGCGCGAACTGCTCGAACATCGTCCCGAAGACGAGAAGAATTCCCAGCAGGATGAGCACGATCCATGTAAGAGGATTCTTTATGATTTCAAACAGATTGTCCCATGTTATGACCGTTGTTTTGTTGCCGATAAGCCACAGTCTCTCCAGGCACGTCATGACCGGGAACAGCACAAAAAAAGTGAAAAGCCTGAAGTTCACCTCAAATGCGATTATATTCCCAAAGTTCTTCTTCATCAGTCCGAAGGGCTTCATGACTGTAAAAAACCAGTCCTTTGTCCCGCAAAAAAAGTTTTTCATCAGCAAATACCTCCCGTACACTTTTCAGCTCAACTATTATACAACATAATCTGCTATAGAAATCTGTCAAAACACAGATATAATCCTCGCAGTCGCTAACTACAAAATATGGTGCTATAATAGCCCTGTATAATTACTTGTTTTTAACGGAATAAGGAGTATTACATGACGAAAAACAAAATATTCCTATGGATCCAGACCGCGTTGTGCGCGCTGATCGCTGTTTTGCTCGCTGTCGCCGCGGTCCGGATCTTCCTTGACGGCAGCGCCTATCAGGCGGCCGGGCCCCCATCCGAATGGATCTACACAAGAGAAAAAGTCACTGCCGCTCTGATGCCGATCCTTCCTCTGTTCCTTCTGTCTTTTGCCATGACCGTATACAGTCTTGTCAAGGACATCAAGGACGAGGAGGCGGACAAGCCTGTTCAGGACGTCGAACGGGCGCGGGACCTGGTTTGCGCGCGCGTCGCCCAGCCTTCTGAAGAGATGGCCAAAGAGCGAGCCCTGCAGAAGAAACTCCAGCTCGGCGGCTGGATCGGCTTTGCGGTGTGTATGATTCCGATCCTTCTCTACATCACGAACGGCGCGCACTTCGCGCTGACGGATGCGGAGGGACTTGACCACAGTATCGTCTCCATGGTCGCCTTTGTCGTGCCGTGGACGGTCATCGGGCTCGCATGCCTGGTCGTCACCACAGTCCTTCAGGGCAGGAGCATTCAGCGCGAAGCGGACGCAGCCACCGCCCTCATGAAAGAAGCCGCTGCAGCGAAAGCCGCGCAAGCAGCAAAATCCGGCGCCGAATCAGCGAAGACTGCGGAAGCGCCGAGTGCCGGCGCCGAATCAGCGAAGGCGCCGAGCGCATCAAAAGCTGCAGCTCCGCTGTACAACACCTCCCCGGAGACCTCCCGCAGGCGGGTCCTCATTCGGCGCGTGCTGCTAGTCGCGGCGGTAATTTTCGTTGTACTGGGTTTTCAGAACGGAAGCATGAAAGACGTCCTTGTCAAAGCAATCAGAATATGTACGGAGTGTGTCGGCCTTGGATAATACAATGTCCTGGTGGGAAGCCCACCGCCCTTCCAAAAGGAAGCTGATTCAGCTATACAGCGCTCTCCTCTACAATGCCCACCTTCGCGGCTTTATCGACGGAGAGATCTATCAGGGGAAGGCAAAAGCCGTATGTGTCCCCGGATTTAACTGCTACTCCTGCCCCGGCGCCGTCGGAGCCTGCCCTCTGGGCTCGATCCAGAACGCGCTCGCCTGTTCTGGACACCGCGCCGGATGGTATGTGCTGGGCATTATCATGATCTTCGGGCTGTCCCTCGGCAGAACGATCTGCGGATGGCTGTGCCCCCTGGGCCTTGTCCAGGAGCTCCTGCACAAGATCCCGACTCCCAAGATCAAAAAGAGCCGCGTGACGCGCGCGCTCTCCTATCTCAAATATGTGATCCTCGCGGTTTTCGTCGTGGCGGTCCCCATGTGGTACGGGGTCCGTCACGACCTGGCAGTGCCGGGCTTTTGCAAATACATCTGTCCGGCGGGTACTTTTGAGGGCGCCATCGGCCTCCTCTCCAACCCCAAGAACACGAGCTATTTTGCAATGCTGAGGATCCTCTTCACGCGCAAATTCGTGATCATGATCATCATCGGAACTGCCTGCATCTTCTGCTACAGGTCCTTCTGCCGCTTCATCTGCCCTCTCGGTGCGATCTACGGCCTCTTCAACAAGCTGGCCCTCATCAGCGTCAAAGTAGATGAGAACCGCTGCAACGGCTGCGGCGCCTGCGTGCGCAGCTGCAAGATGGATGTCCGCCATGTCGGCGACCACGAGTGCATCAACTGCGCGAAGTGCATGGGCGCCTGCAATCAGAACGCCCTGTCCCTAAGATGCGGAAACCACACTCTCATCGCGCCGGCTTGCGGCTGTGCCGATGACCGCGAAGACTCCGCCGCAAAGCGCGCCAAAAACGGAAAGATCGGCTGGGGCGTCGCCCTCGCCGTGCTATGTTTTGCCCTGCTGTGGTTCAACGTGCTCGATCCTGACCTGCCCAAGTCACAGGCGGCTGACACCCCCGGCAACACTTATGCAAGCTCCGCCCCTATCGGCACTGCGATCGGCAACCAGCTGGCAGACTTCACAGCCGAGAAACTTGACGGAACCCAGTTCCACCTGGCCGACCACCGCGGCAAAGTCGTCATCCTCAACATGTGGGCAACCTACTGCGGCCCCTGCGTCCAGGAACTTCCGGAATTCGAAAGCTTCCAAAAAGCCCATGCTGACGATGTAGATGTGTTCATCATTCACGCGTCCGACCCTCTCGAGGACGTGCCTGAATTCCTTGCTAAGAAAGGAATCAGCCTCCCCTGCGCGATCGACTCCGACGACGACCGCATCTACACCCTGTGCGGCGCGAATCCGTCCATCCTTCCGCACACCGTAGTCCTCAACCGCAGCGGCGAGATCATCTACAACCAGACCGGCTCCATGACCGGCGCCCTTCTGGATGAACTCTTCGAGAAGGCAAAATAGTGACTACGGAACTCTTTGAGATGGCACCACAGTGGCTGCAGCACTCCTAAGATGGCATTACAGTGTTTGCGGTGCACCCTACGTTTTGATAAGACTTGCTTCAGAAAAGGAGAAAAGCTATGAAAATCACATGGATCGGACACTCTTGTTTCAAAGTAGAAGAAGCCGGATACAGCATCGTATTCGACCCCTATGATGACGGCTATGTCCCCGGACTCGGCCCGGTCAGAGAGACCGCGGATGAAGTTCTGTGCAGCCACGAACACGGCGACCACAACGCCCGGAAAAGAGTTACATTGGTTTCCGGAAGCAAGTCTCCTTTCACCGTTACGAAGATCGAGACTTTTCACGACCCGCTCAAAGGCGTTCTGCGCGGCCGCAATACAATCTTCATTCTCAGTGCCAATGGTAAGCGGATCGCCCACTTTGGCGACCTCGGCTGCAAGCTTCCCGCAGATCAGCTCGCACAGCTGAAAGATTTGGACATTGCCATGATCCCCGTAGGCGGTCACTACACGATCGACGCGGCCCAGGCCGCGGACCTTGTCCACAAAATTGCTCCCGCCCACGTGATCCCGATGCACTACCGCGGCGACAACAACGCCTTCGGCTTCGACGTGATCGGAACTGTCAAAGAATTCACCCATTTAATGGATTCTGTTTCCTTCACAGGAAGCTGCACTGTCGATCTCGACAACCTGCCTTCCGAACAAGTGCTTGTTCTCAAGCCTCAGAATGCTTGAACATCATAAGAGCTGCCCTTGGCTGATTTTTCAGTCCGGGGCAGCTCTTTTTTTGTGGGTTGTTCCATGTTCTTCGATGATTTGGTTCATGGACTTTGATGATTTGTTCCTGTATGACCAAACCGAGCCCTTACAACCACCTCTAAGGGCTCTATCACAGCAATCAGCATATAAACTCTTCCTGCATGACGCATCTAAGCGCTTCAAAGACCTCCTCGGCCACAGCAAGCTTGTACATAAGTCTTGTCGGCTGCGGTGCAAGCTCCATGCTATAAGACACCACTCGGATTTCATCCCTCCGAACCGCTATAGCAAAATATACCTGCCCCGGCACTGAAGCCTCCGGATTTGCCGGATCAACATTTCCCATGGTGCCTGTAACACCGATTCCGATGTCGGCATGGTATGCTTTGAGACAAGCTTGCGCCATCGCGGCTGCGGTTTCTTCTGAGTAGACTGTGTATTTCTCTAAGATCTCACGCGGAACACCTTGCTGTATTTTTGCTTCGTTGGAGTAGGTGACAAACGCGCCCTTGAGGACGGCAGACGACCCTTCAGTATCAGTGATCAATGAAGCAATCTGTCCTGATGTGGCACTCTCCATAGTCGTGATGGTCAGATGCTTCCTGATAAGAAGCTTTGTGAGTTCCTCATAATTGGCCCGGATTTCCCGTTCCGAATAATACTTCCGCATATCTGCCTCCGCCTGCATCATGCCGCTGCCCCGCGGCAGAAAACTGCATCCTGCCGCCCCACTGCCAAGCACTGCCGCCAACGCCCAATCTGATAATTACTCACTCCGCGCCCTCAACAATCTCCAGTGCTTCGTCAAGCCTCGCGTGGTACTCCGAGAACAGTGTGCCAACGACCGGTTCTGTCAGCAGTCTTCCCTCGCTGTCCACAAAGTAAGTAGTGGGATAAGCGAGCGGCGGGAGAAGACTCTTGATCTCTGCTGTCTGCTGCAAGTTCAGATAGTGGACGCCCTTCTCTTCCAGGATTGATTTTGCTTCTTTGATAGTGCTCGCGCCCTCTGCCGCGTCATCACAGATTCCTATGATCTTGCAGCCTTTTGCCTCAATTTCAGTGTTCATCTTTTCCAGTTCGGAGAGTTCATTCTTACAGGGTCCGCACCATGTGGCCCAGATATTGATCATCGTGACCTTGTTTTGGGCAAACAGTTCTTCACTTGTGACCGTGTTGCCGTCCAGGTCCTTCGTCTCAAAGGAGATCTTATTTCCAAGCGTGGTGCCGGATTTCAGTTTCTTGGGTTCTGTCAAAGTAATGCCGGCCGCAATGTTTTCGACATCCGCAAGCAGCGCTTTATATTCAGGATAAAACTCATCCGTAAGCGCTTCCCTGAGCTCGTTCTCATACTCGGAGTAGTCACCGGAAAAATAGTAATACTTGTATTCCCCTGACTGCCCCAGTTCTCCTGCTTTGCCAAGTTTGCTCGAATCAACCTGAAGCGTTGCCAGCGCGTCCTCGAAACTCTTATCCTCATCACAGGCCATGACGAAAAAGAGGTCCACAACTGCCTTGCCGTATAGATCGGTGCTGACCGCTTTGCGCTTGCTGCCGTCGGGGTCATTCTCGTCATTGTAAGAATCATAGAGAGCTTCTGCCGCTTTAATCTCTTCGTTTGTTCTCGCGATATACATGAATTCACAGAGAAAGATCCCCATACCGATGTTGACCTCTCCTGTATCATTCGGATAGATCTGTCCCTTCAGGTTTTTGATTCTGTCTGTAATCTTGAGTTTAAAACCTGTATTGGGAAGATCCCACTCAGTACCGCTGTTTTCGGTGGCAGCAGCTGCCGCCCCGGATTCGGTTTCAGACTGAGCCTCGGCCACGGTACCGGCTTCGGTTCCGGTCCCTGCCTCAGCAACGGTTCCCGCCTCCGCATCGGCCCCTGCTTCAGTTCCGGTCTCCGCCTCAGCTTCAGTTACAGCTTCCTTACCTGCATCCACATTCTCAGGCGCGCTGCCGCATCCCGCTAAGAGCGAAACCGTCATACTGAGCGCGACGATAAAAGAACTTATCTTGTGCAGCCAGCCCGGAACCGGCTTGATCTTATAAGTCGCCGGATTCACAACCAGGACCTCATCGAGATCAAATGAAATTCTCATTGCCTGCACCTCTTCCCTCTGTGTCAAAATATTGCTCACATCAGCGACAGCGCATCGATCTGTGCCAGTTCTTCCGCTGTAAATGTTGTATTTTCCAGCGCCTTGATGTTGTCGAGGATCTGCGCGGGCTTGGAGGCGCCGATCAGCACAGACGTCACTGCGTCGTCCTTGAGGATCCAGGCGAGCGCCATCTCGGCGAGGGTCGCGATCTCATTGAGGCCTCTGACGCGCTCGATCTTCTCCGCAGTCAGGCTGCTCTCCTTGAGGAATCTGCTGTCCGTGCGCACGCGGCTGTCCTCCGGAATACCGTTCAGATAACGGTCCGTCAGAACGCCCTGCGCAAGAGGCGTGAAGCAGATGATGCCCTTTCCGAGCCTGGGGGCTGTTTCCTTCAGTCCGTTCTTCTCCACAGTGCGATCAAGGATATTATAGCGGTTCTGGTTGATCACAAACGGCACACGCATATCCGTCAGGATTGCTGTGGCTCTCTCCAATGTCGGTCCGTCATAGTTGGAAAGACCGACATAAAGTGCTTTGCCGCTTCGGACGGCCTGCTCCAGAGCGCCCATAGTCTCTTCAAGAGGCGTATTCGGATCCATTCTGTGATGGTAGAAAATATCGACATATTCCAGTCCCATTCTCTTAAGGGACTGATCCAGGCTTGCCAGCAGATACTTGCGGCTGCCCCAATCGCCGTAAGGGCCCTCCCACATGGTGTAACCGGCTTTAGTGGAGATGATCATCTCGTCCCTGTAAGGCAGGAAATTCTCTTTGAGAATCCTGCCGAAGTTCTTCTCAGCACTTCCCGGCTCCGGCCCGTAATTATTGGCCAGATCAAAGTGCGTAATACCGTTATCGAATGCTGTAAAGCAGAGCTTCTCCATATTAATATAGGAGCTCGTGTCGCCAAAATTGTGCCACAACCCCAGTGATACAGCCGGCAGCATCAGGCCGCTCTTGCCGCAGCGGTTATACTTCATGGTTTCATATCTTTTGTCGCTTGCGATGTACATACGTATATCTCCTTAAATTACGGTTCATATTTTCCGATATTTATAGTATCACCCGCAGCGACAATTACATCAAGTTCATATATCCAATTAACCAGATAATCTCTGTAATTGAATTCATTCAATTATTCTTCCCCTGCTCAGTTCACTCTTCTTCAGGATCCAGCTTGAATGCCCTGATCAGATCAATCTTCTCAGTAAACTCCTTGGGATCATTAACGCTGTTCAGCTTTCCATCTCTCCACAATATGCCCACTATCGCCTGAACCCGGTTTGCCTCGTCTTTATCATGCAAGTAGATATCAACCAGCAGATCATACACTCCAGGCTTTTTAGCGAGCCCAGCCAGCCCCACTGCGATCGGTGTATTGACAGCAAGCCCCCGGTAATTTTCCATAATGATATCCAGATATTTTTCTTCTTCAGTTGCCTCGAAGAGCGCAAGTGCAATATCAGCGCTCCCGTGACTCGGGATCTTAAATTCCGCCAACTTCTTTTTCAAGGCAGCAATGCCGTCGTAGTTTTTCAGAGCAGGCATAAGTACAGCAAGGTCGGCATCATTCTTATTCATGAAATGATTCCATATATC